>NZ_QAIU01000662.1:3214-7276 GCF_003061205.1 Pseudomonas sp. HMWF006 | reverse complement strand
CCCCTTGATCGCCGGTCACGCGCACGTCGGCGATTTTCGGGTCGCCCACCGCAACCCGGGTGATCGCCACCGGTGATTGCAGCGCCTGCTGCATGCCCTCGCCGACTTCCAGCGCCGCCGGCAACGGGGCCAGTGCCGCGCAATTGCCACTCGCGGCGGCAGCACTGCCGCTGGCGGCAACGCCCAGCAGCGGGGCCAGTAGCAAGCCGATGAACAGGGGCGTAAAACGTCTGCGCATGTAAAGGCGTCCTTGCTCGATTCAGGGGGTGGGTTGTGCGGTTTCGGCACCGCGGATCACTTCCACGGATGCTTTGCGTGGGGGCGGTGCGCCAGCCACTGCCATGGGTTTGGGTGGCGCAGCCAGTGACAGCTGACTGAACTCCAGAAGTTCGCGACGCGGCGTGTCGAGTCGCGTCGCGACATCATTTTCACCCTTCCAGTATTTCGCCAGTTGCTGTTCATCGGCACTGCGCACGGCCAGGCGCAGCACACCGGCGCCGGACGCCAGCATCAAGCGACTGAGTAACGGCTCCGGCACCGCCAGCACCACACTGCGCGCGGCCATGCGTTGTTGTTCCTGCTTGAGGCGTTCATCGTCGCTGCGTGCCGCACCGGTGGGCTGGCCGTCGTTGGTCAGGCCGGTCTGGCTGCCGACCACCAGCACCCGTACCGCCGGGATCACCAGCTGTGCCGAAGGTTGTGGATTCACTTCGTCCTTGCGCAGAAACAACAGCACGTCCACGTAATCGCCGGGCGCCAGTTGCCCGCCGACGTTGATTACTTCATCGACGGCCACGGCCAGTGCGCGCTCACCGGGACGAATCATCCGCGACAGTTGGCTGCCGGGTTCGAAGCTTTCTTCACTGAGCCAGCTGCCAGCGCTCAACGGCCGCCACGGCGTGCGCCCAATGACTTGATCGACGTTGCCCAGGCTACCGGCCGGTGCGGTACGCAACTTCTCCACGGCCACGTCGGCGGCGGTGATTTTCACGAACGGAGCGATGTCGCGCAGCAGCACGACAACCGGTTGGCGGCTCGGGTCCTCCACCGCAGCAGGGGTAGCCGGCGCTGACGCGACAGCTGCGGTCGCGGGCGCCGCGACCGGTTCAGCAATGGCAGGTTGCCGGCTCAACGTGAGTCCCCAATACCCGGCGATGATGGCCCCCAGCAGGAACAATCCGGCCAGACCCAACGTGATGCGACTGTTCATGACGGCTCTCCCTTTCCCGCTGCGCGCTCTTCTTACTGCAATGACCCGTACTTCCAACGAGATAACTTCGCAATCAGGCAGCTATGAACAAGTAACTATTTCGCTATTTGACGGTAGCGCAGGAAGAACAAAACGCCATTACGAAGGCGGAAATATCCAACGAAAGTAGCGGGCGGATACGCCAAAAGTGGTTTTGCATGGTCTAACGGCGCCTTACTACTTTGGAGTTAATCCGTTCTTACAGTTGCTGGGGCGGAAAATGCCGACAATGCTGATGCTGGCACAGGGAAATCATGTTGCGAATGCGCAACACCTGGTGTGCTCAAGGAGAACTCTCATGTCGTATTCCCGGGTAGCCCGCAAAATCAAAGCTCAAATGGCGTTTTTCAAAAGGCTGGCCAAAGACACCGAAGGTGCATCAGCCATCGAATATGCATTGGTCGTGGGTCTGGTGGCGCTGGTGATTGCTGCCTTCGGTAACGGCATCGGCCTTCGCGTCACCGCGATCCTGACTTCGATCCAGACCGCGCTGGGCGGATAACTTGTCAATGCGCCCATTGGGTTCTACCGTCAGAACTCAGTCCATTGCAGGTGTCGCCCATGAACGCTTCCGTACCTTCTCGCCAGCAGTTGCTTCTCGTCGACGATGAAGAAGATGCACTGCTGGAGTTGGCGGAATTGCTGGAAGGCGAAGGCTTCATCTGTCATACCGCGACGTCGGTGAAGCTTGCGCTGCACCATCTGACCCGCCACCCCGATATCGCATTGGTGATCACCGATCTGCGCATGCCGGAAGAAAGCGGCATGTCGCTGATCAAGCGCCTGCGCGAGCACACGTCGCGCCAGCACCTGCCGGTGATCGTCACCTCGGGCCATGCGGACATGGAGGATGTCAGCGACATGCTGCGCCTGCAGGTCCTGGACCTGTTTCGCAAGCCGATCTATCACGTGCGCCTGCTGGAAACCCTGGACAACCTGTTTCCCAAGGTCAGAACCCATCTCGGTTGAGATCAAACGGTTTGACCCCGGCGAATGCCGGGGTCATCAGCGGTCAGTGCGCCGTCACTCGCAGGCGTGATCCCGAAGTGCCTGGCGACAACGCCAGGGCCAACTGGGTGCGGTTATGCATGTGAGTCAGGCGCAAAACCTGCGAGACATACAGCTTGACCGTGTTCTCGGTAATCCCCAGCTCACAGGCAATCTGATAGTTGGTCTGGCCTTTGCCGACCAGCCGTGCGACGTCGAGCTGACGCGGTGACAACTGGTTGAAGATCGCCGGGATTTCCACCTCGTGCTGCCCGTCCGCCGACGGCTCGGCGCTGCTTGGCACTGGCGCGCGACGCACCTTGTCGAGGTCCTGATACAGGTCGTCGATCGACTCGGAGAGGTACTGCAGCTTCTCGTTCAGGTGACCCAATTGCAGGGTTTTCTGCCGTTCCTGCAGGGCGGCCTCCTGACGTTGCAAGCCCTCCAGCAACTCGTCCAGATCAATCGGCTTCTGGTAGTAATCGGCGATCCCGGCACGCAAGGCTTTGATCACGTCCTGCTTGTCGGCACGCCCGGTGAGCATGATGGCCTCGAACACCCGGTGTTTGCCCGACAGGCGTTGCAGTTCCTGCACCAGCTGGATGCCGTCCATGTCCGGCATGTGCAGATCGCACAACACCAGGCCGATGGCAGGGTTTTCGACAAATTGCTCGATGGCCTGCCGGCTCGATTGGCAAGGCACGCAACGGTAGCCACTGCTTTCGAGAAACTCGCAGAGCTCCTCGACGATCAGCGGCTGATCGTCGACCACCAGTACCTTCACAACAGACGTAAACTTGTTCACTTGCAACTCCATGCCCGGGCCAAAAGGCTGACCGTTCCTGTACTCACAGCGTGTGGTTGTATAACCGTTGATTTGAAAGTAGACCCACTTTCCTACTATGTACATAGCAGTAGTGGCAGGTGGCGACTAATGGATCCAAACCAGCGTCAGAGCGGTTCCCGCGAGCACGAACGGTGCAAATGGCAGCTTTTTTGACTTTGATGGCGCCATGTATCGCAGACATCGCCTAAGTCCTTGACTCATATGCAGCCAGAGTTTTGGCGCAAACAACAACCAGAGCACACTGGCGAGTGCGGCGCCGATGAACGTACCGAGCAGCAGTTGACCGTCCGTCGCAAGGCCCAAGGCTGTCATTAGTTTCACATCGCCGGCACCCAACCGACGCCATCGGTAACCGGGCAACGTCAACGCCAGCGCGAGCACTGCGGCCCAGCCGCCCTGAACCGCTTCAGCCCCCAGCCAGGTGGTGCCGGTGCTCAGCAGATAGGCCATCGCCAAGGCCCCCACACCCAGCGTGAGCGCATTGGCGATATGCCGCTGGCGGGCATCCTGCGCCGCGCACAGGGTCAGCCAGATCAGTAGGACAATGCTCTGCATGCGGTAAAAAACGTCCGTTTTGGCCGATTGATTCTATGCTGACATTACGTAGTGATTGTCAGGGTAGACGCACTCATGAAAACCAACCTCCCCCGCAAGCAAAAAGGCGCCGTGGCCATCGAGTTCGCCCTGGTGTTCGTAGTGTTCTTCGCGGTGTTTTATGGCCTGGTGAGTTACAGCCTGCCGCTGCTGCTGATGCAGTCGTTCAACGAGTCCACCGCCGAAACGGTGCGCCGCAGCGTGGCGCTGGATCCGGCTACCGCCAACTACCCCACCGCGCTGACCACCCTCGCCCGCACCGAACTGACCCGGCAACTGGGCTGGCTGCCCGGGGCTCTGAATTTCAATGCCGCCACCGACAGCAGCATCACCTATGTCGGCGGATTGCTGACGGTGAGCATCAATTACCCCACCTCCAAGTTGA
>NZ_QAIU01000662.1:0-3204 GCF_003061205.1 Pseudomonas sp. HMWF006 | reverse complement strand
TGGACAGTGAGGGCCACGTCGAACACCTGGGCGGCCCCGTGCGCCATGCCCTGCTGCGGTTGACGGCGCGTTCGGTCACGCACCTGACAGACTATCTGCTGCCCCACAGCGGCCTGGTGGTAGAAGGTCGGCCGCAGGACTGGCAAGGGCAAACACTCGACCTGGATTTTTTCAGCCAGGCCGGGCCGCCCCTGCATCTACGCGGCTGGGTTCAGCCACAGGGTGATGGCTGGTTGCTGCACTTGCTCGACATCGGTGACCTGCTCGGCGAGCGGCGTGAGGCGCGCAGTCGCGAACAATGCCAGTGGCTCGCGGGGCAGATCCGCGAGCAACTGCGCCTGTGCAGTTTCACGCGTCTGGCGCAGGTGCTGGGCGAACAATTGCAACGCGTCAGTCAGTACTTGCACATCCCGTGTCTGGCGCTGGCGGTACTCGATGATCAGGAACAAGGCTGGCAGATCCATCAGCACTACTGCGCGCCCGGAGCGCCGCAGCTGTGGAGCCCGGCGCAAGGACTGGGGACCGCGCTGGACAGTCTGAACAGTGCGGCCCCGCAAGCCCTGCAGGTCAGCGAACAGCCGCGCCTGAGTAGCGTGTTTGGCCCCAATCCGGGCTTTGCCGTGCCCTACTGTGATGCTCAAGGAGTCGCGGCGTGGCTGCTTTGCGCCAACTATGACGCCGGGCAACAGGCGCCAGACCTTGGCGATCGTGACTGGCTGGCACTGGCCACCGCCATCGCCGCGCCACTGCTGGAAAGTTTGCGCGAGCACCGCCATCAGCAACAACTGGAACGCCTGGAAGCGCTTCAGGCACTGCTCGGCACCGGATGGTGGGAAGTGTTCGACAGCGCCGAAGTGCAACTGGCCAGGTCGCTGGCCGACAGCCTGGGCCTGCCGGCAACTCGCCTGTCGCTGCAGGACTGGTTCGCCCGGGTGCACCCCGCCGATCGCGATGAACTGCGCAGTCAGCTGCAAGCCTTGCAGGATGAGGGCACACCGCTGGAGTTATGCGTGCGCCTGCAACCCTGCGAACAGGCGCAATTGCTGTGGTATCGGGTGCAGGGCCAGGCGCTGGGCATCGGTGCCGGACGCCGGCTCGTGGGGTTCATGCTCGACATCAGCGACATCAAGAATCAGCAGCAACAGGCCGCCGCCGCCCATGCGCGGCTGGACAACCTGATCGCCAGCTCACCGGCGGTGATTTATGTGCAGCGCTACGTCGAAGGCGCGCTGCAACCAACATTTTTCAGCGCCAGTCTGCAACCGCTGCTGGGCTGGAGTCTGGCCGACTGCAGCGATGGCGCACTGGTCGAACACGTGCATCCTGACGACCGCGCGGTGTATTTCCAGCGCACGCGACAATTGCTGCGCGAGGGCACGGTGAGCACGCGCTATCGGGTCCTCGACCGGCAAGGCCATGCACACTGGTTGCTCGATGAAGCCAAGCTGCTGCGCGACGACCTCGGCTTGCCGGTGGAAGCCGTGGGCCTGTGGCTGGATATCACCGAGGCGACGCTCGCCGCCGAGCAGGTCCGGGCCAGCGAAGAACGCTACCGGATTCTGGTAGAGGATTCGCCGGCGATGATCTGTCGCTACCGTCCGGACCTGACCCTGATCTTCGGCAATCGGCCCCTGGCGACGTATCTGGAGTGCGCGCCGGAGCAGTTGCCCGGGGTCAACCTCGGCAGCTGGATGTCGGACGAACAGCGCGCAGCGTTCACCCAGCGTCTGGCGCAACTGACACCGCAGGTGCCGGTGAGCACGGCCGAAGTCAATCTGCGCCTGCCAGGGCGTGAACATGCGTGGTGGGTCTGGTCGGATCGCGGCGTGTTCGACGAGCAGGGGCGCCTGCTCGAAGTGCAAGCGGTGGGCCGCGACAACACCGAGGTCCGCCGCTCGCAACAGCAACTCACGCAGAGCGCGAAAATGGCCACCCTCGGCGAAATGGCCACCGGTCTGGCGCACGAAATCAATCAACCGCTCAACGTGATGCGCATGGCCATCGTCAACGTGCTCAAACGCCTGGGCAACGGCGATGTGCAGGTCGATTACCTGACCGACAAACTCAACCGCATCGACGCCCAGGTCCAGCGCGCCGCGCGGGTGGTCGATCACATGCGGGTATTCGGACGCCGCTCGGAAATCGAACAACATCCGTTCAACCCACTCGAGGCCATCGACGGCACCTTGTCGCTGCTCTCGGAGGGCTTGCGCGGCAAAGGCGTGGAGCTGCGGCTCAAGGAGTCGGACTTGCAGGTGCAGGTGCGCGGTTATGTCGATCAACTGGAACAGGTGCTGATCAACCTGATGGTCAACGCCCGGGATGCGCTGCTGAGCAAGCGCGAAGCCGATCGCGACTTCCAGCCGTGGATCGCGGTGTCCGCCGAGAGCGACGAGCATGTGGTGCGATTGTGGGTGGAGGACAACGGCGGCGGCATCGACCAACGCCTGCTGGAGCGGATTTTCGAGCCTTTTTTCACCACCAAACCGGTGGGCGTCGGCACCGGCCTGGGGCTGTCGGTGAGCTACGGCATCGTCGAAAACATGGGCGGACGCCTGAGCGTGCGCAATGGCGATGAAGGCGCACGCTTCTGCATTGAACTGCCGCTTGCCGTGGTCGACTAGATCGCCAGCATCGGTTGTCCGGGCGGCTTGCAACTGAGGTTGGCGCCGACGTCGACCTTGTTCAGGGTGATGCCGAGGTTGGCGAGCAAACCATCAAGTATCGGATCGAGCACCGGACTGAGCAGGTTGTCGATCACCACCCCCAGCGTGTTGTTCACCCCTGCCAGCACATCGGCGGTGGTGGTCAGCAAACCGCCCAACAGGCTGGAGCCGGTCGGTTTGTATGCCTGCACCTGAACCCCGGCCAACGTGCCCCGAAGGCTGTCGACCACGCCCTGGGTAGCAAAACTGTAATACTGCGGCGGGGTTTTGATTTCCGGTGGCTGATTGTAGATGTGCGTGCTTTGGGTGGCGGCCACCGAGGTATCGACCTTCACCCCCAGACCACCGCCGTAGAACGGTTTGCGACTGTTCGGGTCACAGGTCGCCGAGCCGAGCCCCAACAGCGGAATGGTACAGGTGACGACGCCGACGTCGATCAGCGCCAGCGGCTGCACAGTGATGTCTGCCGAGGACGAAAAGGCATTGGCGGTGTCGATCCTGCCGACCTTGAGCTTGACCAGCGACGAGTTGGTCTGGG
>NZ_QAIU01000093.1:0-4022 GCF_003061205.1 Pseudomonas sp. HMWF006 | reverse complement strand
GTCGCTCAACATTGTTTTTTAAACCAGGGGGCGATTCAGCCAGTCAGAATGGCAGCGACTTTTCTTTCTTGACCTCCCTTTTCGCCATTGCCTAGATACCCGCACGAATTTCCTCTACCAGGTCGCCTAATACAAAATTCAAATAATCGTTGCGACAGGCTTCTAACTCTTTGGGGAAGTTCGTTTGGATGAATGGCATTACCATCCATCCCTTCTGGTTTTCGCTCGCCCTTTTGTTAAAGAACTCTTTTACCCCTACCTGTGTGATTACTTGAAAGGCTATTTCGTATTCCTCTACCGACATGACGGTGTATGGATACAAGTCCACAACGTCGCGAGAAATTTTGGCCTTGTCCAACAGACTGAGCACGGACTCTTCGAGCCTTTCATAGGCCTTTGGCCCAAAAAGGTTCCAACTGACAAGAGTCACGACCACCGGAAAAAGAGATCGGTCCCCAGGTTGCCACCCTGTGTATCCATTGGTGATGTCCTCAAGGTTCTTGTAATTCTGAACGACATATCGAGCCAAAACATCTATCTCGCTATACAAGGCTTGACTCTCCAATTGGTAGCGAGCTTTGAGGCTTAGTCGTTTGGACTTGCACTCGACGAGAATTGCTCCAGTCGTGTCATAAACGAGTAAATCAATCCCATGCTTTGCGTTTTTCCCGATGTTGTACGGCTCAGGCTTGGCTATATTGACTGAAAATCCAGATTTACATCCCGCATTCAAAATGTTGCTGACGTCATATACGTAATCCTCAAAAGCATCGCCGTACGCTTGCTCGTAACCTTGGATTTTAGCGATATCAAAAAAGAGCCCCTCCGAAAACCTATACATCAAGTAAAAAGGAATGGGGCAAATTACGGTATTAGGAGAAGCTTGATCGATGACAATCAGTGGAGTGCTTATAAGGGGATTAATAGTGTAGGACCAGTTTTCGTTGTACTCCTGCGCGCTGAGTGTCCGAGCCTTTAGGTCCTCAAAGTTAAGCACCACCTTTTCTAGAAAAACATCACGCTGCTCATCGCTTATTCCAAACTCTGTGTAATCCTGCTTTAGGTTGTACGCATACTTAGTGAGGAAGTGACCGGATATCGACACCCCTAATAGATAAAACTGCTTTATAGAAAGAGTAGTGCCTTTCATAAGAACAGTCGCGAGATCCGGCGTGTTGTAAATTTTCAAATGACGGGCAAGCATCAGGTGCATGTTAGTACGCCACAGCACTTGTTGCTGGTAGCCGCGCTGTAACTCTTGGTAAATCGTTCTTTGAAGATCTGTACTATTCTGGCTATCTGATATTCGCCGTATTATATTGATGGCCGCTGCCAAGTGGCCTGTATTGTAGAGATCCTTCGAGTTACTACCATCGGCGTGCAGAATAATCTCACGCGTTAGAATATCTAGCTCCCAAGGATGCACTATGTCCTTTAGGGAGGCCTTACCGAGCTTATTCATTCGAGCGAACTGCAAAGGTAAGGGTTTGTCATGCTCGATGTTTCCGAAAAAACTCCAGATTTTTATGAGGGACTCGATACGATTCAATTTGGCGGCAAAATTCCGCATGGGTTTGTACGCGCTATACATTTGGTCGTCCCTGAAAATTGATGCACCATCATAAGCTCAGTGTTATTGGGCTTGCTATATCAGGTCCGCGATACTCCCACGCTCTTGGGCGACTCATGTCTGAGCGCCATCGGCAGCTATGGGTTGATAACAGCCGGTCATGACTGACCGCTTCTGGCCGGTTAGCGACCCTTTCTCTGGTCAGCCATCCTTGTCCTTCGACACGTGGAGGACTCGTCATGAACATCTTCACTACCTGCAGCCGCCAGCCTTGGAACAAAGGAAAACTGGTCGGGCAGAAAGCTCCACTCAGACTGAGAGATATCTGGGCCATCCGGGTAAGGCTTCAAATTGCAGAACGAACCCGTGATCTTGCGCTCTTCGATCTGGCCATCGACAGCAAGCTTCGGGCCTGCGACTTAACCAAGCTTCGTGTGCGTGACGTCGCCCATGGCGAGCACGTATCACCACGCGCCATCGTGATGCAGCAGAAAACGCTGCGGCCAGTGCAGTTCGAGATCACCGAACAAACACGGTTTGCTATCGCAGCCTGGATACACCAGGCCCAACTCCGGAGCGAGGACTGCCTTTTTCCGAGCCAGCTGCATACCTCAGACCATCTATCAACACGTCAATACGCACGTATCGTCAAAGGCTGGGTGGAAGCAATTGGCCTTGATCCAGCTATGTATGGCACTCACACAATGAGGCGTACGAAGGCATCGCTGATCTATCGCAGGACGAAGAATCTGCGAGCGGTTCAACTGCTGCTTGGCCATACGAAGCTGGAGAGCACCGTTCGATATCTGGGAATTGAAGTCGACGACGCCCTAGAGATGGCGGAACAGACCGAGGTTTGAATATGCATAGCGACGGTCGAGCCCTGACCGTCGCTAACCGGCCAGAAGCGGTCAGTCATATCCGGCTGCTTCCGGCCATACGCTGTTGTACCTAGCCATCACCGCCTATACCAATCAAAACTACCTGAAGGACGATCTGGACGGCTTAAGCGCTGCTATGGAATCCTTGGGGTACGTAGTCCCTTCCAGCAGAGTCAACCTTTTATGCTTATGCAACTCCTGAGCAGCATGCTGCCGTCACTTACAATCCAAAATACAAAGGTTCATCTCGCACAACACAATGGGTTTGAACACCCAATGGATGTATTCCTTGCAGACGATTTCGACGATTGGCAGTCATGGCAGTCCCGAAGAAACTTTGAATGCGAGTACGTGATTGGTCTGGTAGAACTGCCTGGCACTAAGAAATGGTTACTGGCTGGTGTGTACGATTCACTCAAAGTCAACGAATCGAAGGGTAGTAAAGGGAATCGTGACTTCGTGTACGACTACCGCCGTGTGCCTGAATTTGCCGAGCTGGAAGGCCGCTTGATACTCGACTACACAAAACCACGAGGTAACTATCTCTGGCTTGAAACGTGCCTGAAAAGCATGGTTGTATCATCAATGCTGGAAAAGCCTATGACAGTCGGAAAATTTCCCGGCTTCAACGAAGTAGATATATCTCATAGGGAATTGAACATTATCGTCCAACAGGGTCTGGAATCTTGGCAGACAGCGCTTTCCAGCGTAGCAGGGGTGTATCTCATATCTGACCGTACTGAAGGCGAGCATCAGCTATACGTAGGCTCGGCGACCGGGACGGGCGGTTTGTGGGATCGCTGGGTTAACTACTCTAATAACGGACATGGTGGAAATATCCGCATACGAGATCTGCGAACTAAGCGTGGCAAAAATTTCGCAGAAAATTTCAGGTTTAGCATTCTCGAAATTGCGGATAAACATACAGGGAAGGATGAGATGATGCAGAAAGAAATTTATTGGAAGCGCCGCCTTCTGACGCGCGACAGCGGACTAAACGGAAACTGAACAGATCGGATATGCCCCTTTGCCACCCGACTAAATATTCTTCTGTATGATATTTTAACTGTCTTTAATCTTGAAGTGTGTAGATGCCATGGACCTGCCACCAGAGAAACTATACAAATACATTCCTTCTGCTAGAGTTGACGTATTACAACACCTGACAATACGATTTACTCAGCCATCCGCACTAAATGATCCATTCGAATTTAATCTGCTATTCAGTGAGGCTTTGTCAACTCAACAGCTTCGAGAGCACTACGAAAAAGCAGATAAACATGAAATTGCCTTAGAAGCAATTAACAGCCTCCCAGATGAACAGAAAGCTTTGCTTGCGCTATTACCGAAAGAGCAGCTTGTTCATATGCTTGAGCAATTCACCTCAACAATTTTCAATTCGGAACAAATCAATAGCATTCATGGAGCTTACATAGCACCATTAACATCAAAATTAAAAAATAAACTTTATGAAGGCCTTAATAAAACAATTGGAATTTTGAGCTTGAGCGCAACGCCTGTATCCCCTCCTATGTGGGCAAATTATGCAGAAAACTCAACAGGGTTTGTGC
>NZ_QAIU01000092.1:0-3444 GCF_003061205.1 Pseudomonas sp. HMWF006 | reverse complement strand
TGCATGCCGACGAACTGCCCGGGATGCTCGTCGCCTGGCACCTCAAGCAGCGCCTGGCGGAGCTGGAAGCCGCCGGGCGCCTGCGCAGCGAAATCGTGCTGGTGCCAGTGGCCAATCCGGTCGGCCTCGAACAAGTGCTGATGGACGTACCGCTGGGCCGCTACGAACTGGAGAGCGGGCAGAATTTCAATCGCTGGTTTGTCGACCTCAGCGAAGAAATCGGCAACGACATCGAGGGCAAGCTGAGCGATGACCCGCAACGCAACCTTGAGCTGATCCGCGCCAGCCTGCGAAACGCCCTCGCCCGCCAGACCGCCGGCACCCAACTGCAATCCCAGCGCCTGACCCTGCAACGGCTGGCCTGTGACGCCGACATGGTGCTGGACTTGCACTGCGACTTCGAATCAGTGGTTCATCTGTACACCACGCCGGAAGCGTGGCCGCAGGTCGAGCCTCTGGCGCGCTACATCGAGTCACGGGCGAGCCTGCTGGCCACCGATTCCGGCGGCCAGTCGTTCGATGAGTGCTTCACCCTGCTGTGGTGGCAACTCAAGGAGCGCTTCGGCGAACACTTCGACATTCCGCTGGGCAGTTTCTCGGTGACCGTCGAACTGCGCGGCCAGGGTGACGTCAATCATCCGATGGCCAGCCGCGATTGCCAGGCCTTGATCGACTACCTGATCCAGTTCGATGCGATCGTCGGCGAAACCAGACCGCAGCCGCCCTTGCCATTTCCGGCCACGCCACTGGCCGGCGTCGAACCGGTGACCACGCCGGTCGGCGGCCTGCTGGTGTACACCGCAACGGCCGGTCAATACCTCGAAGCCGGGCAACAGATCGCCGAAATCATCGACCCGATCCACGACCGGGTCACCCCCATTCATTGCACCAGCGCCGGCGTGATGTACGCCCGCTCGCTGCGGCGCATGGCCACTGCCGGCATGGTCATCGCCCATGTTGCGGGCGCTGAAGCCTATCGCAGCGGCTACCTACTTTCGCCTTGAGGATGTCTGTCCCATGTACAAACTGACCGTTGAAGGCCTGCACAAAAGCTATGGCGACCATCAGGTGCTCAAAGGCGTTTCGCTCAAGGCCAAGACCGGCGACGTGATCAGCCTGATCGGCGCCAGCGGCTCGGGCAAAAGCACCTTTCTGCGCTGCATCAACTTCCTCGAACAACCCAACGACGGCGCCATGAGCCTTGATGGCCAAGCGATCCGCATGATCACCGACCGCCACGGCATGCACGTCGCCGACGCCGATGAATTGCAACGCCTGCGCACGCGTCTGGCGATGGTGTTCCAGCATTTCAACCTGTGGAGCCACATGACCGTGCTGGAAAACATCACCATGGCTCCGCGCCGGGTGCTGGGTTGCAGCAAACAGGAAGCCGACGACCGTGCCCGGCGCTATCTCGACAAGGTCGGCTTGCCGGCGCGGGTCGCCGATCAATACCCGGCGTTTCTCTCCGGAGGCCAGCAACAGCGCGTGGCGATTGCCCGCGCGCTGGCAATGGAGCCGGAGGTGATGCTGTTCGACGAACCGACGTCGGCGCTCGATCCGGAATTGGTGGGAGAAGTGCTGAAGGTGATTCAGGGGCTCGCCGAAGAAGGCCGGACCATGATCATGGTGACTCATGAGATGAGCTTCGCCCGCAAAGTCTCCAGCCAAGTGCTGTTCCTGCATCAGGGATTGGTTGAAGAAGAAGGTGCGCCCGAGGATGTACTCGGCAACCCTAAAAGCGAACGCCTGAAACAATTCCTCAGCGGCAACCTCAAATAGCCATTAGTGCAAAACCCTGTGGGAGCGAGCTTGCTCGCGAAAGCATTCTGTCAGTCACATTGATTTTGAATGTTCCGCCGCCTTCGCGAGCAAGCTCGCTCCCACAGTGGACCTCCGCAGCCTACAAAAATCAAACTTGTCCGCCCGCCCCGTGGTCTCTGGAAGAACCCCTCCAGAGCGCGCGCAGCCCGCATGGCGAAATCCTCCGACCTCGCAAAAACCTGGTTCAGCGCCCGCGGCTGGAAGCCGTTCGCCTTTCAGAAACAGCTGTGGGCTGCGGTCAAAAACGGCGAATCCGGCTTGCTCCACGCCAGCACCGGGGCCGGTAAAACCTATGCGGTCTGGTTCGCCGCGCTCAATCGCTTTGCCAAATGCGCCGCCGTCGTTGAAACGCCACGCAAACGCAAACCACCGGCCGAACCGCTGACCGTTTTGTGGATCACGCCCATGCGTGCCCTCGCCGCCGACACCGCGCGCGCCTTGCAAAGCCCGGTCGATGATCTGCGCCTGCCGTGGAGCATCGGCCTGCGCACCGGTGACACCAGCAGCAGCGAGCGTGCCCGCCAGAGCCGACGCCTGCCGACAACCCTGATCACCACTCCGGAAAGCCTGACCTTGCTACTGGCCCGCGCCGACGCCCGCACCGCGCTCTCGACCCTGCGCATGATCGTGGTGGATGAATGGCACGAACTGCTCGGCAACAAACGCGGCGTGCAGCTGCAACTGGCCCTCGCCCGCTTGCGTCATTGGCAACCCGAGCTGATTGTCTGGGGTATTTCCGCGACCCTCGGTAATCAATCCCACGCCGAGCAGGTGCTGATCCCACAGGGTGGCGGCGTGTGTGTGCAGGGGCAAAGCGAAAAATCGCTGACAGTCGACACCCTTCTCCCGACCGCCATCGAGCGTTTTCCGTGGGCCGGGCACATCGGCCTGAAGATGTTGCCGCAGGTCGTGGCCGAGCTCGATGCCTGCGCCAGCAGCCTGGTGTTCACCAATACCCGGGCGCAGTCGGAAATCTGGTATCAGGCCTTGCTTGAGGCGCGGCCGGACTGGGCCGGGTTGATTGCGTTGCATCACAGCTCATTGTCCCGCGAGACCCGTGACTGGGTTGAGCACGCCTTGAAGGAAGGTCAATTGAAGGCGGTGGTGTGCACGTCGAGCCTGGATCTGGGGGTGGATTTCCTGCCGGTGGAACGCGTGCTGCAAATCGGTTCGGCCAAGGGTGTTGCGCGGTTGATGCAACGCGCCGGGCGCTCGGGCCACGCACCGGGACGTACCTCGAGGGTGACCCTGGTACCGACACACAGCCTTGAACTGATCGAAGCGGCCGCCGCCCGCGATGCTGTCGAGCAACGGCGCATCGAACCGCGCCAGTCACCACACAAACCACTGGATGTGCTGGTGCAGCACCTGGTCAGCATGGCATTGGGCGGCGGATTTGTTCCTGATGAGCTGTACGAAGAGGTCCGTGGGGCCTGGGCCTATCGTGACCTGACCCCGGCGGATTGGGCCTGGGCGCTGGCTTTCGTACGTCATGGCGGGATGTCTCTGACGGCCTATCCGGATTACCGTCGGGTCGAACCGGACGAACACGGCGTCTGGCGCGTACCGGATGCACGCTTGGCGCGCCGCCATCGCATGAGCATCGGCACGATCGTCAGC
>NZ_QAIU01000091.1:4030-16101 GCF_003061205.1 Pseudomonas sp. HMWF006 | reverse complement strand
GAGGTGGTCTGGCCACGGGCAGTGACCTGCCCGTCGAAGCGCAACTGCCCGCTGATCTTGCGAATCGAGCCCAACGGGTGGATCCGCTCCAGCTCGACCGGAGGCCGATAATCGACGATTTGCGCATCGGCCAGACGCGGCACGACCTGCAGATCCTGACTGCCCGGCACATCGGCGGCGAATGACAAGGAACTGCAACAGCACAGCACCAACAGACCGAGTGAGCGCATAGTCCGGCTCATCGGATAGACATGTCGTGGCGGATCGGGGTCGCAGCGGTATAGCAATCCATCGTGGTTGTCTCCCATTTCAACCCGACCAGCCTCGACAGTTGCCCGCAGCAAGTCAAGGAATGGCGAAGAACCGATTGAAACAGTCTGCGACAAGGTCGGCACCGGCATCGTCGTTCAGGTGCAAATGATGCCCACCCGGCAGCTGTTCCCGGCTAAAGGGTAGACGCTCCAGCAGCGCCGGGTGTCTGGCCAGCATGCCGTCCGCCGCGACCACCAGGTGCGCCGGACACTGGATGCGCTGAACGAATGCCATCGCCTGTTCCTCGGTCAGGCGCAGCGGCGATGGCAGGGTCAGACGATTATCGGTGCGCCAGGTATAACCGCCCGGCACCGGCATCAGCCCTCGTTGCGCCAGCAACTGCGCGGCCTCGCGACTGACCGCCACCAGGCCTTTCATTCGCGCCTCGATGGCCCGGTCGAGGGTGTGGTAGACCGGTTTGCGCTTTTCGCGCAGGTCCAGTTGCGCCTGCAGGGCCATGCCCATGCGCTCCGCGGCGCTTTCGCCTTTGTCGGTAGGAGGAATCACCCCGTCAATCAACGCCAGGTGGCTGATGCGTTCCGGCAGCGACCCCGCCAGCACCAGCGAAACAATGGCGCCCATCGAATGCCCGAGCAGGCCGAAGCGCTGCCAGCCCAGTTGTTCGGCCACTTGCAGCACGTCATGGGCATAGTCCCAGAGTGCATAACCAGCGCCGTTCGGACGATGCCCGGAATGGCCGTGCCCGGCCATGTCCAGAGCAATGATGCGCAGGCCTTTGAGCTTCGGGGCCAGCCGCGCGAAGCTGTTGGCGTTGTCGAGCCAGCCATGCAGTGCGATCACCGGCAGACCGTCCTCGGGGCCGAACAAATGCGCCGCCAGCTCGATATGCGGCAGGCTCAGGCGCACTTCTTCGAAGGTCGGGCTCATGCGCAATCCTTGTCCTGACGGGCTTCCCAACGGTTGAACAGGTTCTTCAGCAAGCGTGCGGTGTCTTGCGGGCGCTCAAGCGGGAACATGTGGCCACCGGGCATGCTCAACGCCTCGCCCTGGGCAAGGCGCGACACGAAGCGGGTGTGATGGCGCATGACCACATTGCTCTTGTGCCCGCGCACCACTGCCAGTGGCACCTGCAATTGTCGCGTGCGGCCGGGACTGGTGTGCGGTACGCCGCGATAGATGCTGATTTCGGTGGCCGGATCGAAACGCAGGCGCAGCTTGTCGCCAACCTTGTGCAAACCGTGTTGCAGGTAGGCGTCGAAGCACTCCGGATCGAAACCGCGAAACAGGCTCTTGCCGGCAAAATAGCTGCGCGCGCTGTCGAGATCGGCAAACTCTTCACGGCGTCCCAGCGTGCGCCCGGCCGGGGTCAGTCTGTCGATGAAACCGAAGCGCTTGGCAGCGCGGATCACCCACTGGTCAGTGCGGGTCAACACCGGCGAATCGAGCATGACCACGCCGCGATACAGTTCCGGGCAACGCAGCGCTGCATGCAAGTGCAACACGCCGCCGAAGGAATGGCCCACACCCCACACCGGTTGATCCTGCTGTTGCAGATGGTGGATCAACTCGTCGACCAGGTTGTACCAGTTGTCATCCGCCGGGAAACGCGGGTCATGGGCATGCTGCTCCAGATGCGCGACCCGGTACTCGGGCGCCAGCGCCGCGAACAACTTGCCATAGGTGCCCGAGGGGAACCCGTTGGCGTGGGCGAAAAAGATCGGTTGCGACATGCGGGTAAATCCATGAGCGGGAAACGTGGCGTTGATTGTCCGTAAGACCGCGCCTCCCGGCAATGACCGTAACTGCCAGGAATGATGACAGTCTGGTCAGCGTGATGGTGCGTCCGGGAGATCGCTACCCCCTCACCCCGACCCTCTCTCCCAAGGGGGCGAGGGGTGGGAGCAGATCTTCATGGCTTTCAAAGCCGATACTCGACTCGATCTTTCAGGTCGATGGAGAACGTGAAAACCGCACGTCCGGCCCACGGGCCGGGATGAGGGCATCACTGAATAAACCCACTCAACGCGCCGGTGGCTGCTCGCCCAACGGCACCACCGCCATGGTCAACCGCGAAACACAACTGGCCTTGCCTTCATCGCTGGTCAGGCGGATATCCCAGACATGGGTGGTGCGGCCGATATGAATCGGTGTGGTCACCGCTGTCACTCGCCCACTGCGCAAGCCGCGCAAATGGTTGGCGTTGATCTCCAGCCCCACGCAATAAAACTTGCTGGCATCAATGCACAGGTAACTGGCCATCGAGCCGACGGTTTCCGCCAGCACCACCGAGGCGCCGCCATGCAGCAGACCGTAAGGCTGGTGGGTGCGGTGGTCGATGACCATGCTCGCCGTCAGCGATTCCTCGTCGAAGGACTCGAAACGGATATCCAGCACTTCGCCGATGGTGTTTTTCTGGATTGCGTTCAACTGCTCGATGTTCGGAGTGGTGCGCCACAAGGTCATCGCAGGCTTCCTTTGTTGTTTTGATCGTCACTCAATCCTGCCACAGCACCGCCTCGCTGCGCTCGCTCCATTCTTCGAAGCGCGCGCCGTAAGTGTCTTCGATGACATTGCGTTTAATTTTCAACGTCGGCGTGAGGAAACCGTTTTCCACCGCCCAACTGTCCTTGACCACCACCAGCCGGCGCAGGCGCTCATGTTTGTCGAGCACCGCGTTGACCTCTTCCAGCAGCTTCTCAAGGCTCGAATGCAGGCTCGCCCGCCCCTCGTCCTGATTGACCGTCGATAACACACACAGGCCCAGCGGCGCACTCAGGCCGTCACCGACCACACACACCTGCTCGATCCGTGAATGCACCGCCAGGCGGTTCTCGATCGGTGCCGGAGCCACGTATTTCCCTTTGCTGGTCTTGAAGATTTCCTTGAGCCGCCCGGTCAGGCGCAAGCGCCCCTCGGCATCCTGTTCGCCCTTGTCGCCGGTGCGCAGAAAGCCGTCCCCGGTCAGGGTTTCAGCGGTTTTCTGCGGTTCCTTGAAATAGCCGAGCATGTTCGCCTGACTGCGCACCTGCACTTCGCCGGACTCATCAATGCGCACCTCGACCTCCGGGCACGGCTTGCCGATCCAGCCCTGTTTGTACTGGCCAGGCAGGCAGATGTGCGAGTAGCCGCAACTCTCGGTCATGCCGTAAACCTCCAGCACCTCGAGGCCGAGCGTCTGATACCAGTCGAGCAGGGACTGCGGCGCCGGCGCTGCGCCGGACAACGCCACACGCAAGGCATCCAGCCCCAGCCCCGCGAGCACTTTGTGCCCAACCCGCTTGCCAATGAACGGCAGTCCGAGGAGGAAATCCAGACGTTTGGCCGGGATCTTGCCGTACACACCCATCTGGAATTTGGTCCAGATCCGCGGCACACCGAACATCGCCGTGGGCCGCGCCCGCTGCAGGTCGGTGATAAAGGTGTCGAGGCTCTCGGCAAAGAACACCGTCTGCCCGGTGTAGATCGACGCCAGTTCGACGAACATCCGCTCAGCGACATGGCACAGCGGCAGGTACGACAGCAACCGGTCGTTCTCGTTGAGCCCGAACAGTTGCGTGCCATGAGTCGTGGCAAACCCAAGGTTGGCGAAGCTGTGCATCACGCCTTTGGGCAGGCCGGTGGTGCCGGACGTGTAGATGATGGTCGCCAGTTGCTCACCGGCAGGGCGCGGATCGTCACGGATCGGCGAGCTCCTTTGCAGGTCGTCCCAAGCGAAATCGAACGCGCCGGGCGGATGCAGCGGCAGGCTGATGGTCGGCAGCCCCTGCGGTATGCCTCGGGACATGCCGGGCCAGTCATCGAGCTTGCCGATGAACGCCAGTACGCTGTCCGAATGCGTGAGGACCTGATTCACGGAGTCGGCGGTGAGGTTGGGATACAGCGGCACCGAGACATGCCCGGCCATCCAGATGGCGAGATCGGCGATGATCCAGTGCGCGCAGTTTTTCGAGATCAGGGCAATATGGCTGCCTTGCGGCAACTCCCGGGCGCGCAGCCAGTGCGCAGCGCACCGGGCCTGATGGCCAACATCGGCCCAGGTCAGGGTCTCGACCTGCCCGCCACCGATGGGCTGCACCAGAAAGCGCTGGCGCGGATGCCGGGCCTCGCGTTCGTAAAACACGTCCAGCGGCAATCGGAAGGCAGCAGACATGCGACTCGCTCCTGTTTTTTGGGTCTGGAGCAAGCGTAGTCAACCAAGCAAGTGCTTGGTTGGAAAATTCAGACAAATAATTTCGTCCGCACGCGGAACCTGCAGGAGTGAGCCTGCAGGGAACGGTGTTATGGATGCTTGAGGCTGTTAAGTGTCATCGAGCCAATCAGCAGCTCAGGGCTTTCCAGCTCGGCCAGCCCCGCGGTGCTGACTTTCTCCGGCGGATACCCGGCGCCATGTTGGAGATAGCTGAGCAGATGGCCCACCAACGGGTTGTGACTGACCAGCAGTACATTGCTGACCGACACCAGTTGCTCGGCGACTTTGTCCGGGTCGGACTCCGGAGTAAGCCATTCGACAGTGCGAATTTCCGGCTCGAAACCCAGCGCCTCGCGAACAATCTGCGCTGTCTGCTGTGCACGCAGATAGGGGCTGGCGTAGATCGCCGTCAGCGGCTGACCGATCAACCGGGCTGCACTCTTCAAGGCTTCCTGACGACCGTGTTCAGTCAGCTCCCGCTCGGAGTCGGGGCGCGAGCCATAAGGCTCGGCCTCACCATGACGCAATACCCAGAGTTTCATAGCTTGGGTTCCTCATCTCGAGCCGGATGCGGCGCCGGTGGCACGGCGTGCGGCGCTTCACCTTCCGGGGTGCGCGGCGTTGGCCAGTCGGCGAATGGCCACGGTTTCTGGTCACTGTGAAAACTGCCGAAACGCCCGATCTGCGCGAGAAACTGGCTCAGGCTGTCGCCGAAATTCATCAGGCCGGCGCTTGGAGCGCCATAAATCAAACGATAGATCAGTTGCACCAGCACCACCGCGCCGAGGATGAACTGCGCCACTTGCCAGACCAGTACGTAGACGATCATCCACAGCACCCGCAGGAGGATGGATTCGTACTTGGCTTCGGTTTTCGGATCGTTCATGGTTCGCTTCCTGTTGAATCAGTTGAAACCGCTGGTGGAAATAAAGTCGACGTCGGTTTTCGGCTCGGCACGCATCAGTAGACCGATCACCTGTTCCAGCGTGCGTCCTTCGAACAGGATCGCGTGCAGCCCGGCGACCAGCGGCATGTACACACCGACCTCCTGGGACTTGGCCTTGAGCACCTTGAGGGTGTTGACGCCTTCGGCCACCTCGCCCAGACGCGACACCGCTTCGTCAAGGCTCAAGCCCTGGCCGAGGGCGAACCCGACCTGATAGTTGCGGCTCTTGGGCGAGGAGCAGGTGACGATCAAGTCACCGACCCCGGCCAGACCGAGGAAGGTCATCGGGTTGGCGCCCTGATTCACTGCAAACCGAGTCATCTCGGCGAGTGCGCGGGTGATCAGCATGCTCTTGGTGTTCTCGCCCATCTCCAGCGCCACCGCCATGCCGGCAATGATTGCGTAGACGTTTTTCAACGCCCCGCCCAGTTCGACACCAAAGCGGTCGGCACTGGCGTAAACGCGGAAGGTGCGACCGTGCAGCGCGGCTTGCACCTGCTTGCACAAGTCTTCGTCTTCACTGGCGACCACCGTGGCGGTCAGCGCGTGCTCGGCGATTTCCCGCGCCAGGTTCGGCCCGGACAGCACGCCGATGCGCGCCTGCGGGGCGATTTCTTCGAGGATCTGGCTCATCAGCTTGAAGGTCTGGGCTTCGATGCCCTTGGTCAGGCTGACCAGCATCTTGCCGCTCAGGCGCTCGGCGTGGGGGGCCAGCACCGTGCGCAGTGCGCTGGAAGGCAGCGCGACGAAGCACAGTTCGCAGGCGTCGAGGGTTGCCTGCAAGTCGGTGACGGCGGTCACTCCCGGCAGAATCTTGATGCCCTTGAGATAACGCGGGTTCTCGCGATTGACCCGAATGGCCTCGGCCTGCTCGGGGTCACGCATCCACTGCCGGACTTGATGGCCGTTCTCGGCCAATAGATTGGCCACGGCGGTACCAAAACTTCCGCCTCCCAGGACCGCAATCGGGCGCTGTTCAGTCATATGCAATCCGTTAATCCATACCAGTGGCGATGCCGGCATTATACGGGGCGACCGAGTCGCGGCCAGCCCCTGCGTCAATTACCGACACTTGTAGGAAGAAGACCAATAAAACCTAGGAAAATGCCTGCAACGTGACTAGAAAAGTCGCTGCCCTCGGTTAACATGCGCGCCAATTCTTCGCTATCTAGGTTGTGCCGTGTCTTTTGGCCCTTCGTCTGCGCGTTCGTCGGTGTTACTGGCGCTGTTGTTCAGCCCGGTATTGCTGGCGGACGACCTGTTTCTGGACAACGACGCACTGCCCCAGGTACTGACGGCCACGCGTCTGAAACAGACACCGGCGGAAGTACCGGGCAGCATGACCGTGCTCGACAGCGAACTGATCAACGCCAGCGGCGCCCGCGACATCAGCGAACTGCTGCGTCTGGTGCCGGGGATGATGGTCGGCAACATCAGCGGCAATCAGGCGGCGGTCAATTATCACGGGACCAACGCCACCGAGGCGCGGCGCATGCAGGTGCTGATCGACGGTCGCTCGGTGTACCGCGCCGGTCTCGCCACGGTGGACTGGAGCGATATTCCGGTGGCCATGGAAGACATCGAGCGCATCGAAGTGTTTCGCGGCCCGAACACCGTCAGCTACGGCGCCAATGCGCTGATGGCGGTGGTCAACATCATCACCCGCCACCCCGCCGACAGCCACGGCACGCGGTTGAAGTACACCCGTGGTCAGCGCGGCATCAACGACTTTTATGCCAGTCAGGGCACCGGCTGGAATGGCGGCGATTTGCGTCTGTCGTTGTCCGGGCAGGAAGACGACGGTTTCGACAGCGATCGCAACGGTGCCGATTACCGCGACAGCCGCCGCTTGAACCGCTTCAGCCTCGCGGTCAGCCACACCCTCAGCGACAACCAGAGCCTCGACTGGCAGGTCAACGCCAAGGACGGCACCAACCAGCGGCCCTACACCTACCGCCCGGTGTTCTCGGGGATTACCGCCGCCGGGGACAATTCCGACGTGGTGGCCAAGGATTACGCCGGCTCGGTGCGCTGGAATCTCGACCTCAATCCCGAGCACAGCGTCTATATCCAAGGCTCGGCACAGCATTGGGATCGTCAGCAGGTGTGGCGCGCCTGCGATGCCGAGGTGTCGTTCAGCCCTGAATTGACGCAGTTGTGGCAGCTCAACCCGAACTACACCGAACGTCTGGCGCGCAACATCACCCGTTTCACCGGTCCCGGCGCGGCGCCCGGCACGCCGCAGGAAATGGCCTTGGCCAATCAGGTGCTCGATCAGTGGCGCAACGGTGCCAGTCGCACCCTGTGCGGCGATATCGACCAGAGCGCCCGGGAATCGCGTTACGACCTCGAAGTGCAGGACACCCTCAGCCTGTCCGACAGTCTGCGACTGGTCAGCGGCATGAACTATCGTTACGACCGTGCCGACTCCGAGACTTATTTCAATGGCACACTCGACGACACCACGTGGCGGGCGTTCGGCCAACTGGAGTGGCGCGCGACTGACCACTGGCTGTTGCAGGGCGGCGCGATGTTCGAAGACACGCAACTGATCGGCAGTTCGCTGACGCCGCGCTTTGCGATCAATTACCTGATCAACCCGCGCCACGGCCTGCGCGCGGTGTACTCGGAGGCGATCCGCTCGCCGGACATGTTCGAGAACAATGTGAACTGGAGTTACCTGGTCAAGAATCTGCAGCCGTCGGCCTACGGTCAGTCGTCGGCACGCTATTTCGTCAAGACCCGCGGCCCGGGCGACCTCGAACAGGAACACATGCGCTCGCGGGAGCTGGGCTATAACGGCTACTTCGCCGAACTGGGGCTGGCCGTCGATGTGAAGCTGTTCTACGACGAGATCACCGGCATGATCAGCGAACCGCTACGCAACAACCAATACATTGCCAGCAACGCCAACAGCTCGCGTTTTCGCGGCACGGAAACCCAGCTCGACTGGCGCCTGAGCCTGGCCGACCGTTTGCGCGTCACCTACGCCTATGTCGACGCCGAGGCCAGCAATCCGCTCGATCAGCAATTCACCGCGAGCAACAGCGGTTCCGCCGGCTGGTTACGCGATTGGGGCCACGGCTGGAACAGCGCCCTCTTCTATTACGGCGACAACGCACTCAACGGCTACCGCTTCGAGCGGGTCGACACACGCATCGCCAAACGCATCGCTCTGGGCAAGGCGCACCTGCAACTGGCCGGGGTGCTGCAACAGCGCCTCGATAACCAGCCGACCACCTTCGTCGACAACCATTACGACGAACGCCGGGTGATGTACTTCAGCGCCGAGCTGGAGTTCTAGATGCGCGGCAGCCTGTTTCACAAGACGCCAACCCTTGGCCACTGGCTGGCGGGTTTGTGCCTGTTTTTGACCGCGTGGCTGCATGGCGTGGCGGTGCAGGCCGCCGACATTCTGCTGACCGGCGCCGAAGAAAGCGCCGGCGTGCAGGCGTTCGTTCAGGCGCTCAGCGAGTTGCGGCCCACCGATAACGTGCACTTCCAGCCGCTGGCGAGTCTGCCTGCACCGGGTAAATTACCGTCCAGCCTGCGTCTGATTCTGCTCGACCTGCCCAGCCTCGACTGGCGCCTGCAGGATGCCCAGGGCCCGGCGACGCTGGTGCTGCGCATCAGCCGCCTGCAGGCGCGGCAACGTCTCGGCACTGCGCAACCGCCGCACTTGAGCCTGCTGTGGAGCGATCCGCCACTGAGCCGGCAGTTGCAATTGATCCGGCGGATTCTGCCGCAGGCACGGCGCATCGGCGTGCTGTTCGATCAGCACAGCGAATTTCTGCTCCACGAGCTGAGCCTGGCCGCACAACCGCTGAATCTGGAAATTGTCAGTCAGCGCTGGGACAACATTCACGACAGTCGTCCGCTGCAATCGGTGCTGAAAAACAGTGACGTGTTGCTGGGGCTCGACGATCCCGACCTGTACAACCCGAAAACCGCGAAAAACCTGCTGCTCAGCAGCTACGCGCGGCAAGTGGCGCTGGTCGGTCCCAACGTCGCCTTCGTCCGCGCCGGCAGCCTCGCCAGCAGTTACAGCGACCAGAACGACTGGCTGACGATCCTCGATCAATTGCTCGACCAGCCACCGGCCAGTTGGCCGCGAACGCTCTATCCCGAACGTTTTAAAGTCTCAAGTAACGCGCAGGTCGCTCGTTCCCTAGGGATCGAACCCTTGAATGATGCGTCTGTTGCCAGAGCGCTGGCCGAAGGAGAACGCCGTCCATGATTTTCCGTCGCCGTTGGGACATCAACACCCGCACCCAGTTGATCAGCCTGGGCCCGGCGCTGTTGCTGACTCTACTGTTGATCAGTTTCTTCACCTTCGTGCGTATTCAGGATTTGCGCCAGGAGCTCAATCACACCGGCCAGCTGATCGCCAACCAACTGGCGCCCGCCACCGAATACGGCGTGATCTCCGGCAATAACGAAGTGCTGGAGAGTCTGCTCAAAGCCACCCTGGCCACGCCTAACGTGCGGTTTCTCGAAGTACAGGACAGCGCCAACCGGATTCTGGTGTACGTCGAACAACCGGCCGCCGCCCATAGTCACGCACATCAGGTGGAAGTGTTTCAGGCACCGGTACGCCTGCAACGGATCGCCCTGCACACTGATTTTTTCCAGGATGGCAAAGTCAACAATGGCGGCGCCAGCGAGGACTATCTGGGACGGGTAATCGTCGGGCTGTCCAGCGATGCCTTCAGTCAGCGCCAGCAGGAAATCCTCCTCAAGGCCGGGATCCTCGCGCTGTTTGCCCTGCTCTTCACCTTCGTATTGGCGCGGCGCCTGGCCAGCAGCCTGTCGCAGCCGATCCGTGATATCGGCAATGCGGTCAAGGCGATTCAGGACGGCGACTACAAAACCCCGCTGCCGATCGTCGATGACACCGAACTGGGTGCCCTGTCGCAGCACATCAACAACCTCGCCCAAGCGCTGGAACAGGCCAGCCGCGAACAGCACCAGGCGATGGCGCAACTGATCCAGACCCGCGAGGAAGCGGAAAAGGCCAACACCGCCAAATCCGATTTTCTGGCGATGATGAGCCACGAACTGCGCACACCCATGAACGGCGTGCTGGGCATGCTGCAATTGCTGGAAACCACCGACATGACCGAGGAGCAGATCGAGTATGCCGCCCTTGCGTCGGAGTCCACCGAGCATTTGTTGAAGGTCATCAACGACATCCTCGACTTCTCCCGGATCGAGCGTTCGGAACTGGAGCTGGAGCACATTCCTTTCAATCTTGCCGAACTGATCGGCGCCTGCGCCCAGTCGTTCCAGCACAGTGCGGTGCAGCGTGGTCTGGCATTGAACCTGCGCATCCCCGAGGACATGCGTGCGTTGCAGGTGCAGGGCGATCCGACGCGGATCCGGCAGATTCTGGTCAACCTGGTCGGCAATGCCTTGAAATTCACCGAGCGCGGGCGGGTGAGCATCGAAGCGCAATGGCAGTCGCTGGATCACGAACTGCTCTGGTTCACCTGCTCGGTGCGCGACAGTGGCATCGGCATTTCGGCCGAAAGTCTGGAGCTGATGTTCAACGCCTTCCAGCAGGCCGACAGTTCGATTTCCCGGCGTTACGGTGGCACCGGCCTCGGTCTGCCGATTGCCCGTACCCTGGCCGAACGCATGGGCGGCACCTTGCGCGCGCAGAGTGAGGAAGGTCGTGGTTCGGTGTTCACCCTGGAAATTCCCCTGGCCCTTTATAAGCAGGCGGTGCCGCAACTGGCCGCACCGCGCGCACTGAATGGCAACGACCACGGTGAAGGGCGCAACGTGTTGCTGGTGGAGGACAACCCGGTCAATCAGACGGTGATTGAAGCGATGCTGCGCAGCCTGGGCTTTACTGTCAGTGTGGCAACCGATGGCGTGCAGGCGGTGCGCAGTGCCGAGGGCAGCGAATTCGAAGTAATTTTGATGGATTGTCGCTTACCGATCATCGACGGTTACGAGGCGACCCGGCAGATCCGTTTGCTGCCTGGACGCCGCGAGGTGCCGATCATCGCGTTGACCGCCAACGCCTTGCAGGGCGACCGCGAAACTTGCCTGTCGGCAGGCATGAACGATTATTTGGCCAAACCGTTCAAACGCAATGACCTACAACAGATTCTGCAGCGCTGGGTGCAGTAGTGACGGTTTTTCGACCATCTGCGACTGGCGTGAAAAGCGAAAGTGCGGCAGTCTTAGGCACCCGAACAAGCCTCAAAAGGGGCTTGAATAAAAATTTCAGTGCACAAGTGTACATTCATGTCCTTGGTGCTGTGACTTTCACCACAACGCAATAGTCTATGAGTAGGCTGCCGGTACGAGGCATGAACGCGTCGATCGGCCGGGAAGATTTGCCCCACCTGCCGCATGGGATTATTGAGGAGCTCGCATGACCAAACAAAACGCCTTTACTCGGGAAGATCTGCTGCGCTGCAGTCGCGGTGAGCTGTTCGGCCCAGGTAACGCGCAACTGCCCGCCCCGAACATGCTGATGGTGGATCGCATCACCCTGATCAGCGAAGAAGGCGGCAAGTACGGCAAAGGTGAATTGGTCGCCGAGCTGGATATCAACCCTGACCTGTGGTTCTTCGCGTGCCACTTCGAAGGCGATCCGGTGATGCCGGGCTGCCTCGGTCTGGACGCCATGTGGCAACTGGTCGGCTTCTT
>NZ_QAIU01000091.1:0-4020 GCF_003061205.1 Pseudomonas sp. HMWF006 | reverse complement strand
CAAGAAAGTCACCTACAACATTCATATCAAACGCGTCCTCAAGGGCAAGCTGAACCTGGCCATCGCCGATGGTTCGGTGACTGTCGACGGTCGCGAAATCTACACCGCCGAAGGCCTTCGCGTCGGCGTTTTCACCTCCACTGACAACTTCTAAGGGTTATTCGCATGCGCCGCGTCGTTATCACTGGTCTGGGCATTGTTTCGTGCCTGGGCAATGACAAAGAGACCGTCTCCGCTAACCTGCGTGCAAGCCGCCCTGGCATCCGGTTCAACCCGGAATATGCTGAAATGGGTCTGCGTAGCCAGGTTTCCGGCTCCATCGACCTCAACCTTGAAGAGCTGATTGATCGCAAGATCTATCGCTTCGTCGGCCACGCCGCGGCTTACGCCTACCTGGCCATGAAAGACGCCATCACTGACTCCGGCCTGACCGAAGAACAAGTGTCCAACCCGCGTACCGGCCTGATCGCCGGTTCGGGTGGTGCGTCGACCCTGAACCAGATGGAAGCGCTGGACATCCTGCGCGAGAAAGGCGTGAAACGCGTTGGCCCGTACCGCGTCACGCGGACCATGAGCAGCACCGTTTCCGCGTGCCTGGCCACTCCGTTCAAGATCAAGGGCCTGAACTACTCCATCGCTTCTGCCTGCGCCACCAGTGCTCACTGCATCGGTACCGCCATGGAACAGATCCAGATGGGCAAGCAGGACATCGTCTTCGCCGGTGGCGGTGAAGAAGAGCACTGGAGCCAGTCGTTCCTGTTCGACGCGATGGGCGCCCTGTCCAGCAAGCGTAACGACACCCCGGAACAAGCCTCCCGCGCCTACGACGCCGACCGTGACGGTTTCGTCATCGCTGGCGGTGGCGGCATGGTCGTGGTTGAAGAGCTGGAACACGCTCTGGCCCGTGGCGCCAAGATCTACGCCGAAATCGTTGGCTACGGCGCAACGTCCGACGGCTACGACATGGTTGCCCCGAGTGGCGAAGGCGCGATCCGTTGCATGCAGATGGCAATGTCCACTGTTGATACGCCAATCGACTACCTGAACACCCACGGCACTTCGACTCCGGTCGGCGACGTCGCGGAAATGAAAGGTGTGCGTGAAGTGTTCGGCGACAAGGCACCCGCGATCAGCTCGACCAAGAGCCTGTCCGGTCACTCCTTGGGCGCCGCCGGCGTTCACGAAGCGATCTACTGCATGCTGATGATGGAAGGCAACTTCATTGCCGGTTCCGCCAACATCGACGAGCTGGACCCTGAAGTGGCCGATCTGCCGGTGCTGACCAAGACTCGCGAAAACGCCACCATCAACACCGTGATGAGCAACAGCTTCGGCTTCGGCGGCACCAACGCCACGCTGGTCCTGAAGCGCTGGGAAGGCAAGTAATTCCCCCCGCTTGAGCCACACCTGAAAACGCCCCGACTGGTTCGGGGCGTTTTTTTGCCTGAAGAAATCAGCCGGAACACCACCGATCCCTGTGGGAGCTGGCTTGCCAGCGATAGCGGAGTGTCAGGTAACGAAGATGTTTGCAGTGCCGACGTCATCGCTGGCAAGCCAGCTCCCACAGGGTTCCAGGGTGCTCTGAAAATGAAACTTCTGTCATGAAACCTTTCGCCCTGCGACCGAATGTCGCGGATTACGCGGGCTGCAGCACTGTTGCAAAAAACGCAACAACACCTTGCGCAAATCAAGCGTTTACTTAGCAAGCTAACAAATCATATAAAAGAGTCCTGCACACGCCTTGCTGCAGATAACTTGAGATTTGGAGCTAGCAGATGACTGTAAAAGTAACTGAACGCGACGATTCACACATGTCCCATGAAGGCGTAGCCGCCGGTGTACGGATCTGGGATGTGCATCAACAAGACTTGCTGGTCGGCATGTTCCACAACGAAATCGACGCCCACAACTACAAGGCCGAACTGGAACTGCAAGAACAGCAGCGGGATCTGAAATCCGCCTGATTCAACCACAGCATTGAAACGACAAACCCCGCCATGAGCGGGGTTTGTGTTGTTACAGCCTTATCGCTTTACCACATCAGGTCATCAGGGATCTGATAGGCCGCGTACGGATCGTCCTCGGTGCTGACCTCTTCCGTCTGCACATTGAGCTGGACGATGCGTTGCGGGTCGCGCTCCTGGATCTTCAGGGCCGCCTCACGCGGGATCACTTCATACCCGCCGCCGTGGTGCACGATCGCCAGCGAACCGTTGCTGAGCTTGTTGCGCATCAGCGTGTTGACCGAAATGCGCTTGACCTTCTTGTCGTCGACGAAGTTGTAGTAGTCCTCGGTGTTCAGCTTCGGCAGACGCGAGACTTCGATCAGTTGCTTGACCTGCGCAGCACGGGCCTTGGCCTCGACTTTCTCTTGCTGCTGACGGTTCAGCTCCTGGTCGCGCTTGACCTTCTCGGCCATGGCTTCCTGGGCGGCGCGCTGCTGCGAATCATCCAGTTCGATCTGGCCTTTGTGCGCCAGACGCTGCTGCTTCTGCTTGTCCTTGCTGACCTGTTTGGCCTGCTTTTGGTTGACCAGCCCTGCTTTGAGCAACTGATCGCGAAGGGAAATACTCATGGTGCTTACTCACTTGGGCAGTTGCTCAGCCGCAGCTGGGCACATTCTTTTCCTGGCGTTTGGCTTCGCCCCACAGGGCGTCCAACTCTTCGAGGGTGCAATCTTCCATGGGACGGTGGGTGTCGCGCAATGCCTGTTCGATAAATCGGAAACGTCGTTCGAACTTGGCGTTGGCGCCACGCAACGCCGTTTCCGGATCGACCTTCAGGTGCCGGGCCAGATTGACCACGGAAAACAGCAGGTCGCCGATCTCGTCAGCCACCGCTGCGGGATCATTTTCGGACATGGCTTCGAGGACTTCATCGAGCTCTTCGCGCACCTTGTCCAGCACTGGCAAGGCATCCGGCCAGTCGAAACCGACCTGCCCGGCACGCTTCTGCAGCTTGGCCGAACGTGACAAGGCCGGCAGCGTGGCGGGCACGTCATCGAGCAGTGACAGTTGTTCGGGTGTGGTGGATTTCTCGGCGCGCTCTTCGGCCTTGATCGCTTCCCAGCGCTGCTTGACCTGTTCCTCGCTCAGACGCGGCACGTCCAGCGGCGCGTACAGATCACCGGTGGGGAACACGTGTGGGTGACGGCGAATCAGTTTGCGGGTGATGCTGTCGATCACCCCGGCGAACTCAAAGCGCCCTTCTTCCCGGGCCAACTGGCTGTAATAGACGACCTGGAACAACAGATCGCCCAGTTCGCCCTGCAAGTGATCGAAGTCGCCACGCTCAATGGCGTCGGCCACTTCGTAGGCTTCTTCGAGGGTGTGCGGGACGATGGTCGCGTAGGTTTGCTTGATGTCCCACGGGCAACCGTACTGCGGGTCGCGCAGACGGCTCATCAAATGCAGCAGGTCTTCAAGGCTGTACATCATTTATCTCTCACCACAAAACCATGTGGGAGCTGGCTTGCCAGCGATGCAGACACCTCGGTGAATCAGGACAATCGAGGTGATGCAATCGCTGGCAAGCCAGCTCCCACAGTTGATCGGGGTTGGTCATCAAGGCGTGCGGTTACGCCGCGTCTCGATGATGTTCGGCAACTGCGAAATCCGCCCCAGCAAGCGCCCCAGCGCATCCAGCCCGGGGATCTCGATGGTCAGCGACATCAGCGCAGTGTTGTCTTCCTTGTTCGAACGGGTGTTGACCGCCAGCACGTTGATGCGCTCGTTGAGCAGCACCTGCGAGACGTCACGCAGCAGACCGGAACGGTCGTAGGCGCGGATGACGATGTCCACCGGATAGGTGAGCACCGGCACCGGGCCCCAGCTGACCTGGATGATCCGCTCCGGCTCGCGCCCGGCCAGTTGCAGCACCGAGGCACAGTCCTGACGGTGGATGCTCACACCGCGGCCCTGGGTGATGTAACCGACGATCGCATCGCCCGGCAGCGGCTGGCAGCAGCCGGCCATCTGCGTCATCAGGTTGCCGACGCCCTGAATCTGGATATCGCCGCGC
>NZ_QAIU01000661.1:8494-9716 GCF_003061205.1 Pseudomonas sp. HMWF006 | reverse complement strand
CAGGTAGCCAAAGCTGTTGTGCAGCATCACCACCGCCATGATCAACAAGCCGGACTCGGCGATTTTCGCCTGACTGGCAGCCACCACCGCAGTGACGATGATCACAATGCTGACCACCGACACCAGCGGCAACACCTCCACCGCATGGCGCACCTTGTTACCGAGCAAGCGCTGTGCAACCACGCCGAGGATGATCGGCAGCAACACCACTTGCAGGATCGACCAGAACAACTCCATGAACGACACTGGCAACCATGCCGAGGCCAGCAGCCAGATCAAGGCCGGGGTCAGCAGCGGAGCGAGGAGGGTGGTGACGGCGGCAATCGCCACTGACAGCGCCAGGTCACCGCGGGCCAGCCAGGTCATGACGTTGGAAGAAGTGCCACTCGGGCAGCAGCCGACCAGAATCACCCCGACGGCGATTTCCGGCGGCAGGTGGAAAATCTGGCAGAGCAACCACGCCATGCCGGGCATGATCACGAAGTGCGCAACCACACCCAGCGCCACGCGCCACGGATGGCGGGCGACGGCCGCGAAGTCGTCGAGCTTGAGGGTCAGGCCCATGCCGAACATGACCAGGCCAAGCAGCGGCACGATGGCGCCCTTGAGACCGAGAAACCACGCCGGTTGCAGAAACGCGATCACGGCGAAAATCAGAACCCAGTAAGCGAAGGTATTGCCGACAAAGCGGCTGAGTGCAGCCAGTGCGCGCATGGCTTGATCCTTATTATTAAATGAACACCCTAAAACATGCGGGAGCCGGGTTGCCAGCGATGGCGGTGTGTCAGACGCCACTATAGTCATCTGTTACACCGCTACCGCTGGCAAGCCAGCTCCCACAGTTGATCCTGTTCCTTCAGATGGAACAGGTTTTCGTCAGATCCCCTGCGGCGTCTCTTCACCGCCCAACGCTTCAACCAGCGCCGGCAGGAAGTCGCCGAAGGTCAGCATCATCAGGGTGAAGCTCGCATCCAGCTGGCCCAGCGCTTCGTCGCCGCCGTCCTGGTCCGCCTGATCCTGCAACAGATCTTCGAACTTCAGGCGCTTGACGGTCATTTTGTCGTCGAGCATGAACGACAGTTTGTCCTGCCAGGCCAGCGACAGTTGAGTCACGACTTTGCCCGTGCTCAGGTGCAACTGGATTTCTTCACTGGTCAGGTCCTGACGCTTGCAGCGCACGATGCCACCGTCTTCGTGGGTGTCGCGCAGTTCGCACTCGTCC
>NZ_QAIU01000661.1:7789-8483 GCF_003061205.1 Pseudomonas sp. HMWF006 | reverse complement strand
TGGTGACCCATTCGGTCATCACGGCGGTCGGCGCGGTTTTCACGGTCAGCGGACGGACGGGCAGGGTGCCGAGCACTTCACGCAGGGTGGAGAGCAGGTCTTCGGCGCGCTTCGGGCTGGCCGAGTTGACCAGAATCAGACCCTGTTTCGGCGCGATGGCGGCGAAGGTCGACGAGCGACGAATGAACGCGCGCGGCAGGAAGGCCTGGATGATTTCATCCTTGATTTGATCGCGTTCCTTCTTATAGACCTTGCGCATCTGCTCGGCTTCGATCTCTTCAACCTTTTCCTTGACGGCGTCACGCACGACGCTGCCCGGCAGAATGCGTTCTTCTTTACGTGCAGCAACCAGCAGGAAATCACCGCTGACGTGCACCAGTGGAGCATCTTCGCCTTTGCCGAACGGCGCGACGAAACCGTAGGTGGTCAACTCCTGGCTTGCACATGGACGCGCCAGTTTGGTGGCCAGTGCAGTTTCCAGCGCCTCGGCGTCGACAGGCAGGTCTTGGGTCAGGCGATAGATAAGCAGGTTTTTGAACCACATGGGGTGAGTCTCTCCTTTATACAAAGGGGGGCATTATTGTCTTCGCCGTGCCGTAGGCCAACCCTTCTCTAAGCCTTTGGAAGGCCTGAGAAAATTATTTAAAAAAGTGCTTGCCAGAGGTTGGGTCGCTCCGTAGAATGCGCGCCACAC
>NZ_QAIU01000661.1:0-7779 GCF_003061205.1 Pseudomonas sp. HMWF006 | reverse complement strand
CGTTTGTACCTTGTTCCATCGGGTTGTGTCGTTTCACCGGTTTTCGGATTTATTTGAAAAAAAATTCAATTAAATCAACACTTTACGAAAACTTGTGGCATAATGCGCCCCGTAACGAAGCGAAGGGTGATTAGCTCAGCTGGGAGAGCGTCTGCCTTACAAGCAGAATGTCGGCGGTTCGATCCCGTCATCACCCACCATTCGTTTCAAGCGTTTCGCGCAGCGGTAGTTCAGTCGGTTAGAATACCGGCCTGTCACGCCGGGGGTCGCGGGTTCGAGTCCCGTCCGCTGCGCCATATTCGGTTATCTGGAACACTGAACGCCAGATGACCACACAAAGCCCGCCTTGTGCGGGCTTTGTGCTATCTGCGATTCGACAATTTCTGCATTGCTTCTGTGGCACTTATCCCCGTTGGGTTACGAAGCCGGCCCGACTTTTAAAACCGAGGCCCGCTGCGCAAGCCACCGGGGATAAATCCCCTCGCCACAGGCCGCTGCTTACTGCGTGGCGTTCTGGCTATGCCGATAATCGCTCACCGCCTCATACACCGCCTTGCGCAGGCGGTTGATCCCGCCAATCGGCCGATGGGCCTCGATACCAAACCACGGATTGAACGACAGGTTATCGCAGGCCAGATTCAGCGCCGGGGTATCGAAATCCTGTGGCGGCAGGGTGATCCGCGCCACGGTTTCGAAGGGTGAATCCTGCTCGCGCCATTCGATGCTGGTGTCCTCGATCGGCATGTACTTGTTCGCATCCTGACGCTGAATCTGCAAGACGAAGCAGGCCGGCACGCGATCCGTCGACAACTGCTGATTCAACGCGCTGCGCAGGAAGTTCGGCAGGTCGTGGTTCTGTTTTGGCAGGGTGTAAGCCGGACAACTGTCCGGATCCGGTGCCACGCGAAACTTCGCATTCGCCTCACCGAGCTTGTAGGGCGAAACCGAAAAGTAAGTCGTCCCTGTCGGACTGTCCGGTGGCGGCGACAGCGTCGCCAGCGCGATAAGCAGATGACGGACCTGCCAGGTGCGCGGATCCCAACCGGGGAAAAACGCCAGGATCTTCTTGCCGTCAGCCTGCGCCGCCACATTCTGACGGTACTCGGCGACATCGCTGACAAAGAAGTTGGGGTGGCTGAACATCACGAAGTCTTGCTCGTGCTGTTCCTGGCGATTTCCCAACAACTGCTTGCCGGGTACGTCGAGCAGCTTGATCGCCATGCCCCGTGCGTCGCGAATGCTGTCGAACTGCGGGTAAGCATTGCCGTTGGACAGGCGAATTATCGCCTGCCAGGTGTGTCCCGGTTCGCTGAAGACCCCTTGGCGCAGCGATTGCGCCAGTTGCGGCAATACCTGCACTTCAGCCTTCACGCAGCCGTGAGCCTTGGCATGCGCGTCGCGCAGGAAACGCGTGCTTTCACGGTGTTGATCGACGATGCGCACGGCCGTCTGGATCACGCCTTGTGTCATGCCGGCTTCACCGGAGGGAATCTGTTCCAGAGCCGACACCGGCCCGCGATGCTGCCAGGCCCACCACGCCGTGCTGATGGCCCAGCCAATCAGGCCAATAACGAGCAAAAGCAGCAAGGTTCTGCCCAGCAGGCGGCCCAGCCACAACCAGATCCGCGCCAGCAATGACAGGCGCTTATTGAAGGTCGATAACATCATGGCAGTTGCGCCTCCAGAGGGCCGCCGAGGACTTTCAGGTATTCGAGCAGCGCCCAGCGTTCTTCCGGCAGCAGCAGGCGGCCGATCACGCCATTGCCGCGTTCGCCGGCACGGAACTCGTGACCACTGTTGTGATTGCCGCTGATCCGCGTGTCGAACAGGAAGCCATTGGTGAAGGCTTCGGTGCGATAGCCCAGGTGCCGTGGGTCGTATTCGAAGGTGCCTTTATAGAAGGTGGTGGCGCGTTCATCCTGCGGTGACAGCAGTTGATAAAGGCTCGGCACCGAACCGTTATGCAGAAATGGCCCGGTGGCCCAGACGCCGGCCAGCGGTCGCGCCTTGTACGCGACTTTTTCGCGAACACCGATCGGCAGGCCGAATCCGTCGAGGCGCGGCTTCTCCTCGGGCGTGACCTGAGCCTCGCGATAGGCACGGCCTTCGACGAAGGCGGTCACGTACGCCAGGCCCTTGGCCACCGACAACTGACTCAGATCCAGCGGCTCCTCGGGCGTCGGGTGCAGTTTGACGTCCATTTTTTCCAGTTCTTTCAGGTCCCATTGCAGGGCCGTCAGGTCGAAGCGGTGGCTGGCAATGTTGTTGGCGGCGTTTGGGTCGGTGCCGATGACGTCCACCGGCAATAGGGGTAAGCGCTGCACCCAGCGCTCGCCTTCCTGAGTCTTGCGTGGCACATGGCAGCCAGCGCAATTTTCCGCGAACAGCGCGCGTCCTTTGGCCGCGAGAGGTTTATCGACTGCACCGAACAAGGCCTCCGGCCAGGCAGGTGGCCGCAGTTTCTGCAGGGTTTCCTCGATCTTGTGCAGATCGCGCACGCGCACGCTGGAGGCATAGCGCGCATCGCCTTGCAGCGGCTGGCCATTGGCGTCGAAGAAATTCAGGGTGGCGCCAACGCCCAACGCTTCGCCGATATTGCGCGCCATCGGCTGTTGCGCCGAACCGTTCCACTGCACCCAGTCGAATGTCCACATGTCCCACAGTTGCGGGTAATCCACCGGAGCGTCGGCGATGCGGTAATTGGCAGGGGAGATCGCATCACCGAACGTCGCATTGGCGATCCGCCCGAATGCGTCGGCGCGCCCCGGGCCTTCCTCGGTCGGGTAGAGGCCGCGATGGGTGTCGTTCCACGCCACTTTGAGAAACGTATCCAGCGATTGTTTGAAATCCTTGCGCAGTTGCGCATGGCGCGCGTCGTATTCATCGCCCAGTACGTGGCGGGCGAAGCGTTCGAATTTCCACGGGTTGTAGTAAGTCGAGGTCAGACTTGCCACCAATGCCTGTCCGAAACTGCCGCCGCGCAGTGTAGGAACACTCGAAGGCAATACATGCTGCGCCGTCCCACCGTCGATGCGCACGGCCTGGCCTTTAAAGTGCAATTCGCCGGTGTGGCAAGCGGCACAGGTGATGTCCAGATATTGCTCGGTGCTGCCGGCGTTCTGATGTCGGGCAAAACCGACGGGCAAATTGCCGGGGTTGTCCGGTGTGGCTGTTTGCTGCGGGTCGATCAGAAAACCAAAGCGCGCGAGGTAGTCGGGGGCCGCGAAGCGTTGCTCTGAGAAAGGCAACTCCAGCGCCTGGAACCACTCGTAGCGCAGGCCTTTGACCTGGGTGCCCTGAGGGGTGAAGTAATAGGTTTGCCGCTCTTGTTCCGTCCACTGATCCAGGTAATGCACCTGCTGCACGGGTGTGTAGAAAGGCAATTTCGGGTTGGCGACGTAGTACAGAACCACTGTCAGGACCAGTCCCGACAGCACGATGATCAGGGTCAGCACGCGGAGTAAGAGGCGCAAGATAAACATCCTTGTCGAGTTGTTGTGTTGTTATGCCTGAGCCTGACCCTATGCGGCAAGTGGCCATTACGCCAGATGTTGTGGGAAGAGGAGGCTACGGTTGTCAGCAGCAGATGACAGAAGCTTCATCGTGTCTTCGCCCAAATGCGTTTTAATCCCTGAACTTATCGTCGCTTTACTGCTCTCATGCCGGTAGCCATTGGTCGTGGCGGCCTGATAAGCTCGCGGCTTTACTCGATTGCCCTATTCGGCGCATGAACAAGGAAATAGCATGAAACAGCATCGGTTGGCGGCGGCGGTAGCCCTGGTTAGCCTGGTCCTCGCGGGTTGTGATTCGCAGACCAGCGTAGAGCTGAAAACCCCGGCGCAAAAAGCTTCCTACGGTATCGGCCTGAACATGGGCAAGAGCCTGGCTCAGGAAGGCATGGATGATCTGGACTCCAAAGCGGTAGCCCAGGGCATCGAAGATGCCGTCGGCAAGAAAGAACAGAAGCTGAAAGATGAAGAACTGGTCGAAGCCTTCGCCGCGCTGCAAAAGCGTGCTGAAGAGCGCATGGCCAAGATGAGCGAAGAGTCGGCAGCTGCCGGCAAGAAATTCCTCGAAGAAAACGGCAAGAAAGCGGGTGTCACCACCACTGCTTCCGGCCTGCAGTACGAAGTGATCAAGAAAGCCGACGGCCCACAGCCCAAGCCGACTGACGTAGTGACCGTTCACTACACCGGCAAGCTGACCAACGGCACCGTATTCGACAGCTCCGTCGAGCGCGGCAGCCCGATTGATCTGCCGGTAAGCGGCGTGATTCCGGGTTGGGTCGAAGGCCTGCAACTGATGCACGTTGGCGAGAAGTACAAACTGTACATCCCTAGCGATCTGGCTTACGGCGCGCAATCGCCAAGCCCGGCAATCCCGGCCAACTCGGTTCTGGTCTTCGACCTGGAACTGCTGGCCATCAAGGATCCAGCCAAAGAAGACGCCGCTGCCAAGTAATCGGCTCCGGCTTCAACAACAACGCCTCGCTTATGCGGGGCGTTGTTGCATCTGGCGGATGGCAGGGGTAAACAGAGCGAACCGATGCCGGTCAGCACAGTCATACCTTTGAGGCTGCCGGCACTAGACGCCCTGAGCCGCCAAGTCAATGAAATATTGGGCTTTTTTATGTGAGTAAAAAACGCCCGATCTGAGCGCAGCCCTTATAAAACGGGGCTCCCAGCGCTGAAATGCAGCTCTGTTCACAAGGTTATCCACAATTTGTGTGGATAACATTTCAATGGGAGGAATAGATGAAAGCTCCGTGGAATTTCGCTCGATTCCTGCCCCTGGCCGGCCGACTGCTGGCGCGTGGACGCTTGCCGACCCTGTTGTTTGCCGTCGCCAGCAAAGGCGCGGCACAGGGCAATCGCCTCGGCAAACTCAAGGACGACCTGCGTTTGTTGCAGGCATTGTGCTTGGCCTACTGGCGCGGCGAATACCGTGCGATCAGCCCGAAAGCGTTGATCTCCGTGGTCGCTGGCCTGATGTACTTCCTGAGCCCGGTAGATGCCATTCCCGATTTCATTCCCATGTTCGGCATGCTCGACGATATCGCCGTTCTCGCCTGGTTGATGAAAACCCTCGATGATGAACTCAGTGCCTTTCGTCTCTGGCGCAATCGCCAGCAGCCGGAAAAACTGGCGGTGGTTGAACGCCTGCCTGATACCCCCGAGCAATTGCAACTTCAGGGGCCGAAAAAGCCCTGATTGACGAAGTCGCTCTGCAGATAGATACCCCCCGCGACCTTGGCCGCTGTTAGGATTACACTTCTAGGGAAAAGTGCCGACTCGCTAAGTGTTGTTGTCCTACGGGGTAGTCATGGATATTCAGATAATTGCACGCGATGGCGAGCCCGAATACGCAGTTCTGCCTTGGGCTCACTATCAGGCTCTACTGAAAGCAGCAGGGATCAACGAAACACCGTCGCAGCAGGCTCAAGCGCCGCTCGCGACCACACTGGACCCGATTCTTCCAGGTCTGGATCAACTACGCAGTTTGCGCGAAGGGAAGGGCATCGCCATCGAGGCGCTGGCCCGCACGGTAGGCATCAGCCCGTCTTATCTGGCCATGATCGAAAGCGGCGAGCGTCAGCCTGACGCCGCGATTCGTCGCAGCCTGGCCTGGGAACTGACGGTGCCAGGTTGGAGGGATGAATCGTGAGCGTACGCATCAGTCGTCAACATTGGGACGGATTGCTGGGAGAACTGGATCAGGCGCGCCGGCAGCGCCATCTTCTGACCTACCGAGCCTTGCTCGAACGTTTGCAGTTGCCGACGCCGGCGATGCAAACCCTGACCGCTGCACTGGAGCATCTGGCGGCACTGGACGCCAAGGCCGAACAACCGTTGCGCAGTTCGCTGGTGATCAGTCAGGGCGCCAGTCGCCTGCCGCGCACCGGTTTTTTTGAATGCGTTGAACGTCTGGGGCGTTTTTCGGGGCCGTCCGATGGTGTTGCCGCTGCCTCTTGGCATGCATCGGAAGTGGTCAGAGTCTTCGAATACGAATACCCGGAATCGGCGGAGGCCTGAGTGTTTTTGCGACTCAAGGCGCGTGCCGCTTATTGGCTGGCCCGCAGGCTGTTTCATTGGTCGTGGTTTGTCCGTCAGCCGCGAGGCTGGCGCTGGCTCGAAGGCCAGTTCGCGCGCATGGCCAATCTTGGCGACGTCGGTGCGCAAAGCTTTTACGGGCACATCCTGACCTTCCGTGGTGTTGGCCTCGGCGCACGTGAAGAAGGCGTGCGTTTGTTGCGTCTCGCGGCATTGGCCGGGGATGGCAAAGCGGCCTATCAGGTCGGTGTGATCAGTCTTGCAGGCACCCCGAGCAAAGCACCGGACCCGGCGGACGCAGCCCGCTGGTGGGGCATGGCCGCCAAGGCCGGACACCCGCTGGCCGAGCTCAAACTGAAAGAGCTGAACGCGCGGGATTCAACGCAGTAAATCCATTTGTGTCGATCAGATAAACGTGGCGTGAGGGAAACCTCTCGCCACGTTTTCGTTTTTGTCTGTACGTTTTGTAGTAAACGGTTTATTGCAGATTAGTCCTACAGCAAGTGCCTACTTGCCTGACTTCTTTCCCGATTGATCCCCCGCACAGTTCCCGCGCCTAACTTTTTGCGCGAGGGAACGCCAATGTTTGACCCGGTTTTTCAGTTCGTCCTGCACGCCGACGTGCGTTGATGCAAGCCGTCACTCGTATCGAGCAGGAACTCGACAGCTTTCCCGACACCCTCACGCTCTATCGCCAGCAGCTTGAGCACTGGTTGAGCAGCACGGCTGATCAGGTCAGTCATGCGGCCGATCTGCCGTCGCTGATGGGCATGGAGCGGATTATCCGCTTCGGTGATCGCAGCACCGCCGTCAGCACTGGCGACAGCGAATTCGTCTCCGGCGTCGTCCAGTGCCCCAAGGGCGGATTGATGCTGATCGAGAGCAAGTTTGAATCCGTCTATGACATTCCACTGGGCAACATCGTGGTCGATGTGGTGGCGGTGGATGGCGGGGCCGTCACGCCTGTCACGCTTGATGCGCGCGGCGAGGGCGCATTTCGTGGCGAGCCCGGTAATTTCTACCGGGTGCAAGTGCACGGTGGCGTCAGTCCGAAACAGGTCGAACAACTTTTTGCATCCTATGACGGTCTGGCTCTTGAGCTGGAGGACTGGCTGCGCAGCGAGTGGCAGGGCTTCAAGCCGCAGTGGTCGCAGTCGGTCGCCACCGCAGCGGGGAACGGCACGCTGGCCGGGAGCTGGGCAGCCATTGAAGGGGTATGGGACAGCATTGGAATGCTGTCGGAGATTCTCAAGAACCCCGGCGCTTTTGTGGATCGACTGGGTAGTGGCGCGACCGATCTGATGAACCTGGCCGCGACGGCTCCCGAGGTCATGCAACAGTTGCAGTTGCTGGTCAGTGATGAGGCGGCGCTGTGTTTGCTGCTGCGTACGGCCAGTCTTTGGCTGGAGATGCTGCCGCCCAGTGAAATTGCCGGCAAGACCGCTGAAGCGGCGTCGATGATGATCGTGCAGCTGCTGCTCGATGTGCTGATCAGTATCGTCCTGTCCTTCGCCAGTGGTGGTGCCGGGATCGCCTATCTGACGCTGCGACTCGCGGATCGTGCGGTGCAACTGCTGTCGGCGGTGATGCGATTGGTCAAGGCGCTGTTCGGCATCGTCGGCGGGTTCATCAAGTACGTCGATCAATACAAAACCGTCGCCGCACGCGGCATCGTCGCAGGGGTGAAAAAGGGTCGCATGCAACTGCGCTGGAATGCCCGGCGCAATAC
>NZ_QAIU01000090.1:0-12911 GCF_003061205.1 Pseudomonas sp. HMWF006 | reverse complement strand
CGTGACCACAACCGCTTGAACAGGCCCTTGTTCGGATCACGGCTGAAAAAACTGCCCCACAACCCTTGCAACGCCAGCGGAATCACCGGCACCGGGGTCTCCTCGAGAATCCGCGTCAGCCCCCCCTTGAACTCATTGATCTCGCCGTCAGTGGTCAACTTGCCTTCCGGGAAGATGCACACCAGCTCACCGTCCTTCAGATACTGGGCAATCCGGGTGAAGGCCCTTTCATAGATCTGGATGTCTTCGTTGCGCCCGGCGATCGGAATCGTCCCTGCGGTGCGAAAGATAAAGTTCAGCACCGGCAGGTTGTAGATCTTGTAGTACATGACAAAGCGAATCGGCCGACGCACCGCGCCACCAATCAGCAAGGCGTCGACAAACGACACGTGGTTGCACACCAGCAGTGCCGCACCTTCGTCGGGAATCGCCTCCAGGTTGCGATGCTCAACCCGGTACATGGAATGGCTGAGCAGCCAGATCATGAAACGCATGCTGAATTCGGGAACGATCTTGAAGATGTAGGCGTTGACGCCGATGTTCAGCAGCGACACCACAAGAAACAGCTGCGGAATCGACAGCTTGGCCACACTGAGCAACACAATCGAAACGATCGCCGAGACCACCATAAACAGCGCATTGAGAATGTTGTTGGCAGCGATCACCCGCGCCCGCTCGTTCTCCGCGGTGCGCGACTGGATCAACGCATACAGCGGCACAATATAGAAGCCGCCAAAAATGCCGAGGCCGAGAATGTCGACCAACACCGCCCAGGTGTGCACGAAGCCAAGCACTTCAATCCAGCTGTGGCCCGTGACGCTTTCCGGGATACCGCCGGAATGCCACCACAGCAACAGACCAAACACGGTCAGACCGAACGAGCCGAACGGCACCAGACCGATCTCGACCTTACGCCCGGAGAGCTTCTCGCACAGCATCGAACCCAGTGCGATACCGACCGAAAATACGGTAAGAATCAGGGTGACCACGGTTTCGTCGCCGTGCATCCACTCCTTGGCGTACGCCGGGATCTGCGTCAGATAAATCGCCCCGACAAACCAGAACCACGAGTTGCCGACAATCGAGCGCGACACCGCTGGCGTCTGCCCCAGACCGAGTTTCAACGTCGCCCAGGACTGGCTGAAGATGTTCCAGTTCAGGCGCATTTCCGGGGATGCGGCTGCGGCACGAGGAATACTGCGGCTGGCCAGATAGCCCAGCACGGCAATCCCGACAATGGCGGTCGAGACCAGCGGCGCGTAATGGGTCGATGACATGATGACCCCGGCGCCAATCGTCCCGGCGAGAATTGCCAGAAACGTGCCCATCTCCACCAGGCCGTTACCGCCTACCAACTCATCCTCACGCAGCGCTTGCGGCAGGATCGAATATTTCACCGGCCCGAACAGCGCCGAGTGCGTGCCCATGGCGAACAGCGCCACCAGCATCAGCGACAAGTGATCAAAGAGAAATCCGACCGATCCTACGGCCATGATCGCGATTTCCGCGAGTTTGATCAGACGGATCAGCGCGTCCTTGGCGAACTTTTCGCCAAACTGCCCGGCCAGTGCCGAGAACAGGAAAAACGGCAGAATAAACAGCAGCGCACACAGGTTGACCCAGATCGAGCGGTCACCTTCGATGGTCAGGCGGTAAAGAATGGCGAGGATCAACGACTGTTTAAAAACATTGTCGTTGAACGCACCGAGCGACTGGGTGATGAAAAACGGCAAGAAGCGCCGGGTGCGCAGCAGGTTGAACTGTGAGGGGTGACTCATCTTCCGTGTGTCCCTGATGTTTAAGGTAGAGAGGCCTGGGTACTGCTTATTGGAATCTCGAACCGCGATCCAGGCCACACCTTACCTAAACTTTCCAGGTTATTTCTTCAAACCTGCAATGCAGGGCGAGACAAACAGCTCGCCGCGCCATGCGCCTTGCACGGTACGTTTGCCGACAATCAGCCACATCACTGCCAGTAAAGTCACCAACACCGTGCCGACGACATTGAAAAACGCCAGATTGAGAACGCTGGCCAGTTTCAGCGTCGCCAGCGAATACACGCCCAGCGGAAAGGTGAAGCCCCACCAGCCGAGGTTGAACGGGATACCGTCGCGCAAATAACGCGCGGTAATCAGTAATGCCATCAACATCCACCACAAGCCGAAGCCCCACAGCGTGATACCTGCCACCAGGCCCAAGCCCGAAGCAATTTCACCGACACCCGGCAAACCGTTGGCGGCAAAGATCGCCGGCGCGTCGCCCCCCAGCAACAACATGCCCAACGCTCCAGTGCCGATCGGACCGAGCGCCAGCCAGCTCGACGCGGCCATGTTTTCGTGGGGCAGCTTGTGCAGGGCCATACGCAGCAACAGGATCGTCAGGATGCTGAACGCCACCGGCAGGGAAAAGGCCCAGAGCACGTAGCTGGTGGTCAACACCACCAGTTGCGCATGGGCATCGGCGAGATGCGGTGCGAGCAAGCCGCCACTGGCCGCTGACACTTCTGCGGCCACCACGGGCAACAACCACACAGCGGTCATCTGGTCGATGCTGTGCTCCTGACGGGTAAACATCATGTAGGGAATCAACACGCCGCAGGCCAGCGACATGCCCACATCGAACCACCACAGCACTTCGGCAAGGTGAATCACACCTTCCCCCCAGCGTGGCAGGCCGAACAGCAGAAAGCCGTTGATGATCGTCGCCAGGCCCATGGGAATGGTGCCGAAGAACATCGACACGGTGGAATGGCCGAAGATCCGCCGCGCCTCGTCAAAGAACAGGATCCAGCGCGCGGCGTAGGCGAAGGTAAACAGGGTGAACAACAGGATGTTGAACAGCCACAGCCCTTCGGCAACGGTGTGTAATCCGGGAATAGCCAGCGGCAATTGCGCCAGCGCCAACGCCAGCACACCGGTGCCCATGGTTGCGGCGAACCAGTTAGGGGTGAACTGGCGGATCACTTCACGCGGATGCTGAAGCTGGCTGAATGGCTTGAGGCCGGTTTTGACGCTGTTGGGGCAAATCATCATGAACTCCTGTCCTCTGGTGAGGTTGAGTCCATGGTAGATCTGAATCGAATATCTATATAACGGGTAATATCTCTAACTGTTATCTGTTTTATGGATAAGCCATCAGACACTGCCTTCGCTTTCTATCACCAGAATCCGCGCCGCGCCCTGCGGATGCGCCACATGCTCAGTGCCGACCGAGGCATAAAAAATATCGCCGACCTCCAGCAGCACCTGCTTTTCTTCACTTCCCTCGCGATAGCGCATCTGCACCCGGCCATCGAGCACCACAAACACTTCCTCACCGTCGTTGACGTGCCATTTGTACGGCTGATCCGTCCAGTGCAGGCGCGTGGTGATGCCGTTCATGTTGGCGATGTCCAGCGCGCCCCAGGCGCGGTCGGCGGTGAAGGACTTGCTGCGAATGATCTTCATGAATCGTTCCGTGAGCAGATTGACTACGCAAGGCTAACCGAAAGCGCTGCGCTTATGGCGCGCGACACACCTTGGCCGGTGCCGGACGCAAGCTGAGCAACAATGCCGCCACGGCCAACACAATCAACACCGCGCCATAACCATCGGTGGTCACCAACAACCCCAGACTGCGGGTCAGGTGCCCGGCCAGCAACGCCGGCAAACAGAAGGCCAGGTAACTCAGCACGTAATATGCCGACATCAGACCGGCCCGCTCATGGGGCAAGGCCAGCGGTACCAGGCTGCGCACGGCGCCGAGAAATCCCGCACCGAACCCACAACCGGCCACCAGCGTACCGAGGAAAAACAGCGACAGACTGGCGCTGTGCACGCCGAGCAGAATCAGCACCAGGCCGATCGGCAGCAGACTCGCGCCCCATTGCAGCGCGCGGGCGGCGGGTCGATTGCGCATGGTGAAAATCATCAGCGCTCCGGTCACAGTCAGGGCCGCCACGGTCGCGCCACCGATCAGGTTGGAGGTCGAACCGGTGGCGGTGCGCACCAGCGACGGGGCCAACGACGCGTAAAAACCGCCGAGCGCCCAGGTCGCGGTGTTCAGCGGCAGCACTCTCCACAGGGTCGGGCGCGCCTGCATCGGCACATGCAGCGTCGGTCGCAGCGACGCCCACGCCCCCGCTTGGCGGGTGACCGTTTCCGGCAGGCGCCAGACATACAGCGCCTGCAACACAAACAGCGCAAGCAATAACCAGTAGGTCAACTGCAGCGGCGCCGGGGCGAACTCGGCGAGCAAACCGCAGCCCATGCCACCCAACGCCATGCCCAATAATGGCGCGACGCTGTTGATCAATGGCCCTTGCTGACGATCCGTATCGAGCAGTGTTGCGCTTAAAACGGCGGTAGCCATGCCGGTGGCGAAGCCTTGCAGCACCCGTGCGCTGATCAGCCAGGTCACGCTGTCGGCCCCGATAAACAGCACCATCGCCAAAGCGTTGAGCAGCACGGCAGTAAAAATCACCGGTTTGCGTCCGAGGTGATCGGACAGCGAACCGACGGTCAGTAACGCCGCCAGTAGACTGAGGGCGTAAACGCCGAAAATCAGGGTCAGCACCGCTGCCGAGAAGTGCAACTGGTCCTGGTACAGGTGATACAACGGCGTCGGCGCGGTGGAAGCGGCGAGAAAACTGAGTAAGGTGATCGCCAGAAACCACAGGCTGGAACGGTTGGAAGCGCCGTTATTAAAAGGGCTGGTCATGTGCACACTCCGCAAAAGCTAATTTTTTGCTTTTGCGGAGTGTGCTACCGTCTCACTCTTAAAGCAAATTCTTTGTGTTAAGGTCTGCCCCATGGCTATTAAAGAAGGTTTACGCCCCGGCGGCCGCAGCGCCCGGGTGCAAGATGCAATTCATTCGGCGGTCCGTGCACTGCTGCAGGAACAGGAACGTTCGAGCGTGACCGTGCCGCAGATCGCCGCGCGCGCCGGGGTCACGCCATCGACGATTTATCGACGCTGGGGTGATCTGACGGCGTTGCTGGCGGACGTCGCGCTTGCCCGCATGCGCCCTGACAGCGAACCGGCACAAACCGGCAGTCTGCGCAGCGATATCCGCGCGTGGGCCGAGCAATACCTCGACGAGATGAGTTCCGAGCCCGGGCGCAACATGATGCGCGACGTGCAGGCCAGTGCCACGCCGGGGTACTGCGTGACAATCCTCGGCGCGCAGCTGCAGACCATCATTGAGCGCCACCCGGATGAAGCGGCGCCGAGTATTGATCAGTTGATCAATCTGGTGGTGGCGCCAGTGGTGTTCCGGATTCTGTTTTCAGCGGCGGCGCTGGAGGTTGAAGAGTTGCATCGCCTGATTGATATCGCGTTGCGTCAGGACTGACGCCATCGCTGGCAAGCCAGCGCCCACAGGATCTGTGAGGTCACGGCGTCTGTGCCACTGGAGATTTTTGTGGGAGCTGGCTTGCCAGCGATGAGGCCTGAACGGTCACTGCAAAAACCACCCGGTTCTTGCGCTGCGACACCCCGCCACGCCACGACCTTGGTCGACACTGACTAACCGCCGCGCACATGCGAGACTGTCCGCCCGGGCAGGAATGCCAGGGAGTCTTCTGTCGGGAGTGTTGCATGTCGTTGTCCACCGGGCTGATCGCCGCCGTCGCCCTGGCCTATATGGCCATCATGTTCGCCATCGCCTTCTACGGCGACCGTCGCAGTGCGCCGTTGCCGCCGCGGATGCGCGCGTGGGTGTACAGCCTGTCGCTGGCGGTTTACTGCACCAGCTGGACGTTCTTCGGCGCCGTCGGTCAGGCCGCCGAACAACTGTGGTCGTTCCTGCCGATTTACCTCGGGCCGATCCTGCTATTGGTCGGCGCGCCGTGGGTTCTGCAAAAAATGGTGATGATCAGCAAACAGGAGAACATCACCTCCATCGCTGACTTCATTGCCGCGCGCTACGGCAAATCGCAATCGCTGGCGGTGGTAGTCGCGCTGATCTGCCTGGTCGGCGTTCTGCCCTACATAGCCCTGCAACTCAAAGGTATTGTCCTCGGCGTGAACCTGTTGATCGGCGCCGGTGCCGATGCCATGGGTACTCGCGCTCAGGACACCGCGCTGATCGTCTCGCTGGTGCTGGCGCTGTTCACCATTGTCTTCGGCACGCGCAACCTCGACGCCACGGAACACCACCGTGGCATGGTGCTGGCGATTGCCTTCGAATCGCTGGTCAAGCTGTTCGCCTTTCTCGCCGTCGGAGCCTTCGTGACGTACGGTCTGTACGACGGCTTCGACGATCTGTTCAATCAGGCGATGCTCGCCCCGCGCCTCGAGAAATATTGGAAAGAGACCATCAACTGGCCGTCGATGGTGGTACAGACCGGCGTGGCGATGATGGCGATCATCTGTTTGCCGCGGCAATTCCACGTCACCGTGGTGGAGAACATCGACCCGCAGGATCTGCGCCTGGCCAAATGGGTATTTCCGGCGTACCTCGCCCTCGCCGCGCTGTTTGTCGTGCCGATCGCCCTCGCCGGGCAGATGCTGCTGCCCGGCGACGTATTGCCCGACTCATTCGTGATCAGCCTGCCGCTGGCCCAGGCCCATCCGGCACTGGCGATGCTGGCATTTATCGGCGGCGCGTCGGCTGCCACCGGCATGGTGATTGTCGCCAGCGTGGCGCTGTCGACCATGGTGTCCAACGACATGCTGTTGCCGTGGTTACTGCGGCGCAATAATGCCGAGCGGCCGTTTGAGGTGTTCCGCCAGTGGATGCTCTCTGTGCGCCGGGTGAGCATCGTGGTGATTCTGCTGCTGGCCTATGTCAGCTACCGCCTGCTCGGGTCGACCGCGAGCCTGGCAACCATCGGCCAGATCGCCTTTGCCGCGGTGACGCAACTGGCACCGGCGATGCTGGGCGCGCTGTACTGGAAACAGGCCAACCGTCGTGGTGTTTTCGCCGGACTCGCAGCCGGGACCTTTCTGTGGTTCTACACACTGGTTCTGCCGATTGCTGCGCACAGCCTCGGCTGGTCCCTGAGCAGTTTTCCGGGGCTGGCATGGCTGCACGGTAATCCGCTGAACCTGCCGATCACGCCACTGACCCAAGGCGTGGTGCTGTCGCTGGCCGGTAACTTCACTTTGTTCGCCTGGGTCTCGGTGCTGTCGCGCACGCGAGTATCGGAGCACTGGCAGGCCGGGCGTTTTATTGGACAGGAAATCAGCGCCCGGCCGAGTGCGCGCTCGATGCTTGCGGTGCAAATCGACGATCTGCTGCAACTGGCCGCACGCTTTGTCGGTGAAGAACGTGCGCGGCAAAGCTTCATCCGTTTTGCTTATCGCCAGGGCAAAGGCTTCAACCCGAACCAGAATGCCGACAGCGAATGGATTGCCCATACCGAACGGTTGCTGGCCGGGGTGCTCGGAGCGTCTTCGACCCGTGCGGTGGTAAAAGCCGCCATTGAAGGCCGGGAAATGCAGCTTGAGGACGTCGTTCGGATCGCCGACGAAGCCTCGGAAGTGCTGCAATTCAACCGCGCCCTGCTGCAAGGCGCGATCGAGAACATTACCCAGGGCATCAGCGTGGTCGACCAGTCGCTGAAACTGGTGGCCTGGAACCGTCGCTATCTGGAGCTATTCAACTACCCGGACGGCTTGATCAGCGTCGGCAGGCCGATCGCCGACATCATTCGCTACAACGCCGAGCGCGGCTTGTGTGGCCCCGGCGAAGCGGAAGTGCATGTCGCCCGGCGCCTGCACTGGATGCGTCAGGGCCGTGCGCACACCTCGGAACGTCTGTTCCCCAATGGCCGGGTGATCGAGCTGATCGGCAACCCCATGCCCGGCGGCGGTTTCGTCATGAGTTTCACCGACATCACTGCGTTCCGCGAAGCCGAACAGGCGCTGACCGAGGCCAACGAAGGCCTGGAGCAACGGGTCACCGAGCGGACTCAGGAACTGTCGCAACTCAACGTCGCCCTGACCGAGGCCAAGGGCACCGCCGAGGCCGCCAACCAGTCGAAAACGCGCTTTCTGGCCGCCGTCAGCCACGACCTGATGCAACCGCTGAACGCCGCGCGCCTGTTCTCCGCGGCCCTCTCCCATCAGGACGACGGGCTGAGCAGCGAGGCGCAGAAACTGGTGCAGCACCTCGACAGTTCGCTGCGTTCGGCCGAGGACCTGATCAGCGACCTGCTGGACATTTCCCGCCTGGAAAACGGCAAGATCAATCCCGATCGCAAGCCGTTTGCCATCAACGAACTGTTCGACACCCTCGGCGCCGAATTCAAGGCGCTGGCGCAGGAACAAGGCCTGAGCTTCCGCGTGCGCGGCAGCCATTTGCGCATCGACAGCGACATCAAGTTGCTGCGGCGAATTCTGCAGAACTTCCTCACCAACGCCTTCCGTTATGCCAAAGGTCCGGTTTTGCTGGGTGTGCGGCGCCGTGGCGACGAATTGTGTCTGGAGGTGTGGGATCGCGGGCCGGGCATTCCGGAAGACAAACAGCAGGTGATTTTCGAGGAGTTCAAGCGCCTCGACAGCCACCAGACCCGCGCCGAAAAGGGCCTCGGGCTGGGTTTGGCGATTGCCGATGGTCTATGCCGGGTACTGGGGCATACGTTGCGTGTGCGATCGTGGCCGGGGCGCGGCAGCGTGTTCAGCGTCAGTGTACCGTTGGCCCGCACGCAAACCGTGCCGGCCAGCACCACTACCGAGTTGAATGGCAAGTTGCTGGGCGGTGCGCAGGTGCTGTGCATCGACAATGAAGACAGCATTCTGATCGGCATGAACAGTTTGTTGACTCGCTGGGGCTGCCAGGTCTGGACTGCACGCAATCGCGAGGAATGTGCGGCGTTGTTGAGCGAGGGGGTGCGCCCGCAATTGGCGCTGGTGGACTATCACCTCGATCACGGCGATACCGGCACCGAGTTGATGGCATGGTTACGCACCACGCTGGGAGAGCCGGTGCCGGGAGTGGTGATCAGTGCCGATGGCCGGCCGGAAACTGTGGCGCAGGTGCATGCGGCAGGGCTGGATTACCTGGCCAAACCGGTGAAACCGGCGGCGTTGCGGGCGTTGCTGAGCCGGTATGTGCCGCTTTAAGCGCACTCATGAGCCCTGTGGCGAGGGCGCTTGCTCCCGCAGCGCCCCGATGACCTGCAAACCCGGATGTTCTGAAAGCTCTCGTTGAATGGATTGGCGACTGCTGCGCAACCGAGCGAGAGCAAGCGCCCTCGCCACAGAAGTCCGGGTTACTCTGGCAGTTCCACCAGCCCATCGACATCGGTCATCGCCCGCTCCAGCAGATCAGCCGGCAAGCTCTTGCTCGCCCGTGCGCCCAGCAATTTGAGCTGCTCACTGCGACTGACCAGATTGCCGCGTCCCTCGGTCAGCTTGTTGCGCGCCGAGCTGTAGGCTTTGTCCAACTGCTGCAAGCGATTGCCGACCTCGTCCAGATCCTGAATGAACAGCACGAACTTGTCATACAGCCAGCCCGCGCGCTCGGCGATTTCCCGGGCGTTCTGACTCTGGCGCTCCTGCTTCCACAGGCTGTCGATCACCCGCAACGTGGCCAGCAAGGTGGTCGGGCTGACGATAACGATATTGCGGTCGAAAGCCTCCTGAAACAGGGTCGGCTCGGCTTGCAACGCGGCGGAAAATGCCGCTTCGATCGGCACGAAGAGCAGCACGAAATCAAGGCTGTGCAACCCCTCCAGACGCTTGTAATCCTTGCCCGCCAAGCCCTTGACGTGATTGCGCAGGGACAGCACGTGCTGCTTGATCGCGATCTGCCCCAGGGTGTCGTCTTCAGCGGCCACGTATTGTTGATACGCCGTGAGGCTGACCTTGGAGTCGACCACCACCTGCTTGTCGCCCGGCAGATAAATCACCACATCCGGCTGGAAACGCTCGCCATCCGGCCCCTTGAGGTTGACCTGGGTCTGGTACTCGCGGCCCTTCTCCAGCCCGGCGTGTTCGAGCACCCGCTCAAGAATCAGCTCGCCCCAGTTGCCTTGGGTTTTCTGGCCTTTGAGGGCGCGGGTCAGGTTGGTCGCCTCGTCGCTCAGACGCAGGTTGAGCGCCTGCAAGCGTTCCAGTTCCTTGGCCAGCGAGAAGCGCTCGCGGGCTTCGGCCTGGTAGCTTTCTTCCACGCGCTTTTCGAAGGACTGAATGCGCTCTTTCAACGGATCGAGTAACTGCCCGAGCCGCTGCTGGCTGGTTTCGGCGAAGCGCTGTTCGCGCTCATCGAAGATCTTGCCCGCCAGTTCGGCGAACTGTGCACGCAGCTCATCGCGCGAACCTTGCAGGTCGTTGAGGCGCTGTTGATGGCTTTCCTGCTGCTCGCGCAGTTCGGCATTCAGCGAAGCGGCCTGTGCATCGAGGCGACGCAGTTCGGCTTCCTTGTTGGCGCGTTCAAGGTTCCAGGCGTGGGAAGCGTCGCGGGCGTCATCGCGTTCGATTTGCAGCAACTCGACTTCGCGGCGCAGGGCGGCCAGTTCGGCTTGCTTGGCGGCGTTGGCCTGCCCGAGGTCGGCGATTTCGTCGCGGCTGGCATCCAGTTGTGCGTTGAGCCCGTCCTGCGACAGTTGCGCCATGGCCAGCCGCTCTTCGAGCAAGGCGACCTCGGCCTGCCTGTCACTGGCCCGGCGCTGCAGCTGCCAGGCCAGTGCCAGCAGCGGCAACCCCGCCGCTGCGAGACCGAGCAATACGCTGGTCAAGTCCATAGCCATAGCGACTCCTGCCAATCTTATAAAGCCTGAAGGTTAACCAAGGCGTCAGGTCTTGGACAGCTCAGTCTGCGATGAGCCCGAGTTCCTCTTGCGCACGACGGTCGCCGGCGCGGGCGGCCTGACGCAAAAGATCCTGACCGATACGCCGGTCCCGGGCATTGCCGCATTCACGGCACATCAACTGGCCGAGACGGCTTTGCGCTGCAACCACACCTTCACGCGCCGGCTGCTTGAGCAGGCGACCGGCCAGGTGCTTGGCATTGTTGCTGGCGCTCAGGCGCGGGCTGTCGAGCAGCCACTCGGCCACACGCACGGAAAATCGCTTGGGCGGGGTAACAGGAAGTGGTTGTGAGGTAACAGAGTCTGATACTGAGCGAAACTTCATAAAACACTGTGGGACAGATCGGAAGGCGCGCCACTCTACTCTCTTTTTCCTACAGGTAAAGTCGAAAAATAACCCGGCACGCCCGTGCTAGAGCAAGCGCTCGGGACAATCCACAGAAGCTGTGGATAACTCAGTGGACAACCGCCCTCCAACCCGCGCAAAGCCTTATGGAATGGGGCTCGCAGTCAAACTGACGATTTTTTCACCAACAAAAAAAAGCGATGGTTTTCATTGACTTAAACTTTCGATACAGGCAGTGACCGGGGTCAGGATTGTTATGACAGCGCCGTTACAGGCTGCGCAACTAATGTGCACAAGTACCTGTTACCCGGTTATATCGGTGCGCTTTTTCGGGTCGTTTTGCATCCCGAACGGGAGATAAGCGGCCTGGCGCCGGAAATGGCTGCACGCTTTTGTGGCGACCGACGGTTGATCGGCAGAGACTCCATTTCGCCAGCAGACTCGCTACCCCACCAGACCGCGATCGCACTGGAAGCGAGCCTGCTGGCGAAGAGGCCTGTCCTGTCACCCGTGATCCGCGCGACCGCACGTCATCTTTTTAACGATGGGTTTGCATAATCCGCAACGATTGGTTAGTATCCGCGGCGTTAGTACCAAGCTGAAAGTCAATTCCGGTCGAACACATCCCCACGGTCAACCTTCTTCCAAGAAGCCTCTACCGAAAAAAGCGGGAAACGACCCCTCGATGGTTTCCAGGTAAATCTTGTGACGACACGCCTTTGAATGAATACAAAGGGTGTTGCGAAGAACACTTACTCTGACCGAACCAACCTGCAAATTGATCAGGATCTTCACCCCGGGCCCAGAACCTTTGCCCTCGTTGTGATGCCTGTCCTCCTAAGTACCTACCTGCCAGCCCAAGCGCGCCAACTTATTCAGCGCTTCAAACTGGCTGCTTTGTTCCAGTCGGGTTCTTCGTTCGACCAACGGTGGTCGACGTTACTGGAACGTTTTAACGTTGCACGGTTCTTATCCGTGTCATTTGTAGGAACACCTAATAACTATGTCTACTCAAATCCAGACTCAGGATGCCATTCGCACCCTAACCAACGCCTTCGCACCGATGAACTGCCTGATCATGGCCGCTCGCAAAGGCTGCTTCAGCTTCACCGTAGTCAATGAACACGGGATCGCCCGCCACAGCGAGCGTCTGTACCCCGATCAGTACTCCAGCGCCGAACCGCTGCAGGCCGTGATCGATCGTACACGTCAGGCCCTGGTTGCCTGAGAGCCGAAAAGGCTGCAAAAAGCAAAAGCCCCGCCTGAAACGCGGGGCTTTTTATTGCCTGATATTTCAGTTTTTGCCCGTCGCGCCTAAGCACCTTCGGATATAACGGTTATAACTCGAAGCCGGAAATATTTTAAAAACAGACCTTTACATCGCGAATATGACACTACACTTCAACTCAAGCGGCTTGATCCGCTTGCGGCGAGCCTGAGTCGATCCACCGCTGCCAAGGCCCCCTTCAGGACTCGCCGAACCATTACAAGATCCGAGGGTTTTATGGGTATCGCTGCCAGCGAACTGTGCCGCTATGTGATCCGTCCTACATTGATCTACCTGGGACGCCACTGCGCAACCGCCGAATCCCTGCTGCTGGGCATCGCCGCCAGCCAGTCCGCCCTCGGATCCGCCCTGCATGACCGCCGTGGCCACGGCCTCTACCGTATTGCCGAGCATCGCCATCAGGCCCTTTGGGATGACTATCTGGCCCTCGACCCGGAGCGCGCCAGCCTGGTGCGCGGCCTCGCCAGCCAGCATGCTTTCCTCAGCGGCCCGCACCTGGAATTGACCGTTAATCTGCGTTACGCCACTGCCATTGCCTGGC
>NZ_QAIU01000089.1:0-8420 GCF_003061205.1 Pseudomonas sp. HMWF006 | reverse complement strand
AAGGATTGCCAGGAACTGGCGTTGCTGGTGGGCCAGTATCACACCCACGGCCATCGCGCCCTGGAACTGAAAGCATCGACGCTGCTGGAGCTGCTGCACAGTTTCGATGTGTATCGCCGGCCGCAGCGTTTCGAAGAATTCATCGTCGCCTGCGAAATGGATGCGCGCGGACGCAAAGGGCTGGAGCAGCGTAGTTATCCACAAGCGGATTATTTGCGCGGCGCGGCCAAGGTAGCGCGTGGCGTGGCAGTACAGCCGTTGCTGGAGAAAGGGTTCAAAGGCCCGGAGCTGGGCGAGGCACTCAAGCGCGAGCGGCTCAAGGCGTTGAAGGCTTACAAAGAAGCGGCGTCAGCTTGAAAGGCTTCGCGAGCAAGCCCTCCCCCACATTGCAATGCACTTCTCTGTGGGAGCGGGCTAGCTCGCGAAGGCGTCGGTCAGCTCACATCAAATCAGCAGGCGTGAGCTGTTCGCCCCGCCACTCGAACGCCACTGGCGCCAGTACCTGATCAATCTGCGCCTCGGCCCACACTGTCGCGAAGCTTTTTCCCACGCCCGGATGCAGGCGATCCGGCGCAATCAGCGACAGCGGCCACAGCACAAAGGCGTTTTTCAGGATTTCGGCGCGCGGCAGCGTCAATCCATCGAAATTCCCCACCAGATCGCCGTACAACAGCACGTCGATATCCAATGGCAAACCCTTGCGATCCGGCGCGTAACGGCCGTTGTCAGCCTCGATGAACTTCAAGCGGCGATCCAGCTCCATCAGCGACAGATCGGTGTAGGCCGACACCACGAAGTTGAAGAACGGCCCACTCTTGATTCCCACCGGCTGGCTTTCGAATACCGCCGAACAGCGGATATCGACCAAGAACGTCGCCAATGCGTCGAGACCTGCGCGCAAATGGGTTTCACGCTCGATATTGCTACCGAGCCCGAGATAAATCTGAGTCAGCGACATCCGCGCTCGATCTCCACGCCCACGCCACCCTTGGCCGCCGGCACGGCGCCGGGCTTGGTCAATTTCAGACGCACCCAAGTGATCTTGAATTCGCTCATCAGCACTTCCACCAGACGCTCGGCGAACGTCTCGACCAGTTGGAACTGCGCCTGCTCGGCAAAGGCCTGGATGCGCGTGGAGACGCTGGCGTAATCGAGCGCCAGGGTCAGGTCGTCACCGGCCGCCGCCGGACGATTGTCCCAGGCGAAGCTCAGGTCAAGACGCAGACACTGGCGGATGCCGCGCTCCCAGTCGTAGGCACCGATCACGGTGTCGACTTCCAGGCCCTCGATAAACACTCTGTCCAAGCACTTCTCTCCGCTGCACGACAAGGGCGCAATGCGCCGTTAGAATCAGGGCGTCCTCGCCCGGAATAGTTAGCATGTTTTGGTTACTGGCGACTCTCGCCTACCTGCTCGGCTCTCTGTCCTTCGCCATTTTGCTCAGCCGCCTCACCGGAAACCCGGATCCGCGAATGAGTGGCTCGGGCAATGCCGGCGCCACCAACATGCTGCGCCTGGCCGGTCGCAAACTGGCGATCCTGACCCTGCTGGGTGATCTGTGCAAAGGCCTGGTGCCGGTGCTGATCGCAGCGGCCATGGGCCTTTCGCTGCAGGATCAGGCCTGGATCGGCGTGTGCGCCGTGATCGGTCACCTGTTCCCGCTGTACTTCCGCTTTCGCGGCGGCAAAGGCGTCGCCACGGCTGCCGGCATGCTGCTGGGCCTGTATCCGCCCGCCGCGCTGCTGGCGGTGTGTGCCTGGCTGCTGACGTTCTACCTGACCCGCACCAGCTCGCTGGCGGCGCTGATCGCCACGCCGCTGACCCTGCCCTTGCTGGCCTGGCAGGAACCGGAAGCGCTGTTGCCGATGAGCGCGTTGACGCTACTGATCGTCTGGCGCCACCGCGGCAATCTACGCGACCTGTTTGCCGGGCGCGAACGGCATTTTTAAATACCGCCCGTGAACGCCGCTCATCACAGCGCCGACAACTGCTCCATCGGCCAGCGCGCCTGCACGCTGATCGCCAGACTTTCCTGCTGACCGGCCTGCAAACGCTGGCAACCGGCAAACGCGATCATCGCGCCATTGTCGGTGCAGAACTCGGGACGGGCATAGAACACATCGCCCTTCATATCGCCGAGCATCTTTTCCAGCGAAACACGCAACGCCTTGTTGGCACTGACGCCGCCAGCGATCACCAGACGCTTCATCCCGGCCTGTTTCAGGGCACGCTTGCACTTGATGGTCAAAGTCTCTACCACGGCCTGCTGGAACGCCAGCGCGATGTCGCAACGGGCTTGCTCGCCGTCGTCCCCGGCGCTGACGCATTGCTGCCAGGTGTTGAGAGCAAAGGTTTTCAGGCCGCTGAAGCTGAAATCCAGGCCCGGGCGATCACACATCGGACGCGGAAAGGTAAAACGTCCTGCGACGCCCTTCTCGGCCAGCTTGGCGATTTCCGGTCCGCCCGGATAATTGAGGCCCATCATTTTTGCGGTCTTGTCGAACGCTTCGCCGGCGGCATCGTCGAGCGTTTCGCCGAGCAGGCTGTATTGGCCGATGCCATCGACCTGAACCATCTGCGTATGACCGCCGGAGACCAACAAAGCGACGAACGGAAATTCCGGCGGTTTTGGCTCCAGCATCGGCGCCAGCAAGTGGCCTTCCATGTGGTGCACACCGAGTGCCGGAATGCCCCAGGCAAACGCCAGTGCCTGCGCGCAGGAAGCACCCACCAGCAGCGCGCCAACCAGGCCAGGACCCGCGGTATAGGCGATGGCGTCGATCTCGGTCGGCACGCAGTCAGCCTCGGCCAACACCTGACGAATCAAGGGCAACATGCGCTTGACGTGGTCACGCGAGGCCAGCTCCGGCACGACACCGCCGTAGACGCGGTGCAGGTCGATCTGACTGAACAGCGCATCGGCCAGCAGACCGCGTTCACTGTCATATAATGCGACGCCGGTTTCGTCGCAGGAGGTTTCTAATCCCAGTACTAGCATGGGTTTGCGCCTTGTTTAGGCTGAATTCGAAGGCGCGCATAATAGTCGCCACGCGATGCCCCGACTAGCGGTTTTCGATCAGAGGCTTTGCATTCCGAGCGATGAGGGGTTAACATCCGCAACCCTTAAAAACCGACGTCTTCAAGTGCTCTTTTGCCGCGAGGATGTTGACCCCGGTAATGAATGAAGGTAGCTCTGGATGCCAGCCGTCAAAGTTAAAGAGAACGAACCCTTCGACGTAGCTCTGCGTCGTTTCAAGCGCTCCTGCGAAAAAGCCGGTGTACTGGCTGAAGTTCGTAGCCGCGAATTTTACGAGAAGCCAACTTCTGAGCGTAAGCGCAAAGCAGCAGCCGCTGTTAAGCGTCACGCCAAGAAAGTTCAGCGCGAACAGCGCCGCGCCGTTCGTCTGTACTAATACGCAGACGATCGTAGCAAGCTTCTGCCAAGCCCGGCCCTCAGCCGGGCTAATGGCATTTGCGTAAAAACGCTTGATGCTTCACCGTCGAAGCCGCACACGCGACCTAGACAAACCCGCTTCACCGCGTCAGGCCTGGCTCTTTTGCCAGCGGTGCACGTCTTTTCTGACGAGCCTTTCAAGGCTACTGACGAGCACACCCACTGATTCCTCTCACGACGATCAGCCCAAGGCACCTGCATGCGTGCCCGCTTTATTGAGCTATCCGAGGCCCTTGACCGGCCGTAAGCGGATTCAGCGCAACACTTTCAAATAGTCGAAGGCTGATTGTTACTAACGTCAGTGGATTTTCGGCAGATACACTTCCCGACAGCGATTACGCAACCGAACCCGGTCGAACCGCCCATTGTGTGCGTTTCACTCAAGACCTGCGTCCGGCCGCCCTTCGCATCGGACTCATTACAGCGCAGACGAGAACGCCATGGCCGGGCTGATTCCCCAGAGCTTCATTGACGACCTGCTGAACCGCACCGACATCGTCGATGTGGTGAGCTCGCGCGTGCAATTGAAGAAGGCCGGCAAGAATTACACCGCCTGTTGCCCGTTTCACAAAGAGAAAACCCCGTCCTTCAGCGTCAGCCCCGACAAGCAGTTCTATTACTGCTTCGGCTGCGGCGCCGGCGGTAATGCCCTCGGCTTTCTCATGGATCACGACAACCTGGACTTCCCCCAGGCCGTCGAGGATCTGGCCAAAGCCGCCGGCATGGAAATCCCCCGCGAAGAAAGCGGTCGCCCGCACAAACCGCGTCAACCGACGGATTCGCCGCTGTACCCGCTGCTCACCGCCGCCGCCGATTTTTACCGGCAGGCGCTCAAGAGCCACCCGGCACGCAAAGCCGCAGTCGACTATCTCAAGGGCCGCGGCCTGACCGGCGAAATCGCCCGGGATTTCGGCCTCGGCTTTGCGCCGCCGGGCTGGGACAACCTGTTCAAGCACCTGAGCAGCGACACCTTGCAACAGAAGGCCATGATCGACGCCGGCCTGCTGATCGAGAACGCCGAAACCGGCAAACGCTATGACCGCTTCCGCGATCGCGTGATGTTTCCGATCCGCGACACCCGTGGCCGAATCATCGCTTTCGGTGGCCGGGTGCTTGGCGACGACAAGCCGAAGTACCTGAACTCACCGGAAACCCCGGTATTCCATAAAGGCCAGGAGCTCTACGGCCTTTATGAAGCGCGCAAAAACAACCGCAACCTCGACGAAATCATCGTCGTCGAAGGTTATATGGATGTCATCGCCCTCGCCCAGCAAGGCCTGCGCAATGCCGTGGCCACGCTGGGTACCGCGACCAGCGAAGAACACTTGAAACGCCTGTTTCGCGTGGTGCCGAACGTATTGTTTTGCTTCGACGGTGACCAGGCCGGCCGCAATGCCGCCTGGCGCGCACTGGAAGCGACCCTTCCGTGCCTGCAAGACGGACGCCGCGCGCGCTTTCTGTTTCTGCCGGAGGGCGAAGACCCGGACACCCTGGTCCGCGCCGAAGGCACCGACGCCTTCAAGGCGCGAATCAATCAGCATGCGCAGCCACTGGCGGATTATTTCTTCCAGCAATTGACCGAAGAAGCCGATCCGCGCTCGCTCGAGGGCAAGGCGCACATGGCCACCCTCGCCGCACCGCTGATCGACAAAGTGCCGGGCGCGAACTTGCGCATCCTGATGCGGCAGCGCCTGACCGAAATCACCGGCCTGAGCAGCGAAACCGTCAGCCAGCTGGCGCAAAGTGCGCCGCAGGAAGCGCCGCCCGCCTACGATCCGGGCATCGACTACGACGCAATGCCGGATTACAGCGACTACCATCAGCCGCAGGCACAGGACATGTACGTGCCGCAGCAGGAGTGGACGCCGAAGAAACCCGGCGCCGGCGGCAAGAAATGGGACAAAAAGCCCTGGGACAAGAACGGCAAGCGTGGCGATCGCGATCAACCGCAGCGTCAGCGCACGCCGATTGGCGTCGAATCGCCGACCCTGACCGCCCTGCGCACCTTGCTTCATCACCCGCAACTGGCCGAGCGCGTTGAAGACGCCGGGCACATTGCGGACGAAAACCAGACCAATGCCCAGTTGCTTGTGGCCTTGCTCGAAGCCGTACAGAAGAATCCCAAGCTAAACTCATTTCAGTTGATCGCGCGATGGCACGGCACTGAACAGGGGCGTCTGCTCAAGGCACTGGCTGAAAAGGAATGGTTGATTGACGGAGATAACCTTGAACAACAGTTTTTCGACACCATTACTAGCTTGTCAGCCCGCCAACGCGAGCGAAATCTGGAACAGTTGCTCAGGAAAGCGCGTCAAAGCGAACTGAGTGCCGAAGAGAAAAATCAACTGCGCGACCTTTTAAGTCGCAATGTTTCCGCATCAAACCCGACCTCAACTGGCGCGTGAGGTCATAGCTCAGGTATAATCCTCGGCTTGTTTTTTGCCCGCCAAGACCTTCAGTGGATAGGGTGTTATGTCCGGAAAAGCGCAACAGCAGTCTCGTATTATTGAGTTGATCAAACTGGGTCGTGAGCAGAAGTATCTGACTTACGCCGAGGTCAACGACCACCTGCCCGAGGATATTTCAGATCCGGAGCAGGTGGAAGACATCATCCGCATGATTAACGACATGGGGATCCCCGTACACGAGAGTGCTCCGGATGCGGACGCCCTTATGTTGGCCGACGCCGATACCGACGAGGCCGCTGCGGAAGAAGCAGCCGCCGCGTTGGCAGCGGTGGAGACCGATATCGGTCGCACCACCGACCCAGTGCGCATGTACATGCGTGAAATGGGTACGGTCGAGCTTCTGACTCGTGAAGGCGAAATCGAAATCGCCAAACGTATCGAAGAAGGCATCCGTGAAGTGATGAGCGCTATCGCGCACTTCCCTGGCACGGTTGACCACATTCTCTCCGAGTACACCCGCGTCACCACCGAAGGTGGTCGCCTGTCCGACGTACTGAGCGGTTACATCGACCCGGACGACGGCATTGCGCCGCCGGCGGCCGAAGTGCCGCCGCCGATCGACGCGAAAGCCGCCAAGGCTGACGACGACACCGACGACGATGACGCCGAAGCTTCGGATGACGAAGAAGAAGCCGAAAGCGGTCCGGATCCGGTCATCGCTGCCCAGCGTTTCGGCGCTGTGGCCGATCAGATGGAAATCACCCGCAAGGCCCTGAAAAAGCACGGTCGTCACAACAAGGCAGCGGTTGCCGAGTTGCTGGCCCTGGCCGAGCTGTTCATGCCGATCAAACTGGTGCCGAAGCAATTCGAAGCCCTGGTCGAGCGTGTTCGCAGTGCCCTGGATCGTCTGCGTCAGCAAGAGCGCGCGATCATGCAACTGTGCGTACGTGATGCACGTATGCCACGCGCCGACTTCCTGCGTCAGTTCCCGGGCAATGAAGTCGACGAAAGCTGGTCCGACGCACTGGCCAAAGGCAAGAGCAAATACGCCGAAGCCATTGGTCGCGTACAGCCGGACATCATCCGTTGCCAGCAGAAGCTGATTGCGCTGGAAACCGAGACCGGCCTGACCATCGCTGAAATCAAGGACATCAACCGTCGCATGTCGATCGGTGAGGCCAAGGCCCGCCGCGCGAAGAAAGAGATGGTTGAAGCGAACTTGCGTCTGGTGATCTCGATCGCCAAGAAGTACACCAACCGCGGCCTGCAATTCCTCGATCTGATCCAGGAAGGTAACATCGGTCTGATGAAAGCGGTGGACAAGTTCGAATACCGTCGTGGTTACAAGTTCTCGACTTATGCCACCTGGTGGATCCGTCAGGCGATCACTCGCTCGATCGCCGACCAGGCCCGCACCATCCGTATTCCGGTGCACATGATCGAGACGATCAACAAGCTCAACCGTATTTCCCGCCAGATGCTGCAGGAAATGGGTCGCGAACCGACTCCGGAAGAGCTGGGCGAACGCATGGAAATGCCTGAGGACAAGATCCGCAAGGTGTTGAAGATCGCTAAAGAGCCGATCTCCATGGAAACCCCGATCGGTGATGACGAAGACTCTCATCTGGGTGACTTCATCGAAGACTCGACCATGCAGTCGCCAATCGATGTTGCAACCGTTGAAAGCCTGAAAGAAGCGACCCGCGAAGTGCTGTCCGGCCTCACTGCCCGTGAAGCCAAGGTACTGCGCATGCGTTTCGGTATCGACATGAACACCGACCACACACTCGAAGAAGTGGGCAAACAGTTTGACGTAACCCGTGAACGGATCCGTCAAATCGAAGCCAAGGCGCTGCGCAAGCTGCGCCACCCGACGCGAAGCGAGCATCTGCGCTCCTTCCTCGACGAGTGATACCAGAACCCCCGGCCCAGGCCGGGGGTTTTGTTTTCCGGTCAGATTAAATTCCGCGCACCACCCCTCCCCCGCATAGCCCGTCTACACTCGAAACAATCACCCCCGTGCCATAACGAGAGCGTTATGCCCAGACTGGCGTCCGTGCTTTTTTTGCTGTCACTGATGATCTGGACCGCAACGGCTGACGCGCTGACTCTGACCGATGAAGAACGTAGCTGGCTGGCGGCTCACCCGGACTTGCGCCTGGGTGTAGATGCGTCGTGGCCGCCCTTTGAGTTTCGCGACGATCAGTCCCGCTATCAGGGGCTGGCGGCGGACTATATTGATGTAATCCGCCAGCGCCTGGCGGTCAAACTCACGCCCATCGAGCCCGTGAGCTGGACCGTGGTGCTGGAGCAGGTCAAGCAAGGCAAGATCGACCTGCTGCCGGGCATCATGTCCACGCCGGAGCGCCAGACCTATTTGTCGTTCACCCGGCCCTATCTCGACTTCCCGATCGTCATCCTCGCCCACGTCGGCGGCGCGCAACCACGCAAACTCGAAGACCTGTACGGCCTGAAGATTGCCGTGGTGGAAAACTACGCGCCCCATGAGCTCCTGCGCACCCACCATCCGGATCTGAACCTGGTGGCCATGCCCAACG
>NZ_QAIU01000660.1:10219-11556 GCF_003061205.1 Pseudomonas sp. HMWF006 | reverse complement strand
TCACCGCCGTTAACGACGCAGGTAGTCGGGCTTATGGTGAGGCAGGTGGTGACGTCATCACTGTGAATCACGGCTTGGCCGATGGCGGTGAGGGCAACGATTTGCTGACCGGCACGGGCATGGGCTTTTCTCTGTTTGGCGGAGCGGGCGATGACACTCTGGTTCTGCAATCCGGTGGTTTCGCCAACGGTGGTGAAGGTGATGATCTCTACACGGTCAGCACTCCGGGGCTGGTGACAATTCAGGATGATGGCGCCAGCCGTTTGGACAAACTGGTGCTGTCGTATATCAGTAGCTCCGAGCTGCTGGTCGATCGTGTCGGTGATGATCTTTACCTGCATCGGTCGAGTTTCAAACCCGGAGAGGCCCCGCAGGAAGGCGTCCAGCTCAAGGACTGGTTTGCTGGCTTCGATACCATCGAGCAAATCCAGACGGCAAATGGGCAAGTCATCAATCTGCCAACCAATAGCGATGCGTTTGCCATGTTCGGCTGATCGTTGCGGCACTTGAAATAGATGGATGAAAAGGGATGGGTCCAATGACGGATTCGTCCCTTTTTTATGGCGTTTCGCGCGGTACAGGAGGTTTCTTCGAGCTGGCGCGTTTCCTGCAAGTCCCCTGCAAATCGCCATAAAACGAGCGCTCGCAGGCATTCTGCTGAGCCCGCGGTAAGGCAAAGATTTAGCCAAAAGGCCTGCAAAACTTGGCCAAGCCCGGTGAAGAACAAGAGGGGAGACGATGAAGGCAGTTATTTTGGCGGGTGGCCTCGGCACGCGCATCAGTGAAGAGTCGCACCTCAAGCCCAAGCCGATGATCGAGATCGGCGGCAAGCCAATTCTCTGGCACATCATGAAGCAGTATTCCGCCCACGGAATCCACGACTTCGTGATCTGCCTGGGCTACAAGGGCTACGCGATCAAGGACTTCTTCGCCAACTACTTCCTGCACACCTCCGACGTCACCTTCAACATGCGCGAAAACCGCATGGACGTGCACCAGAACTACAGCGAGCCGTGGAGCGTCACTCTGATCGACACCGGCGAGGAAACCATGACTGGTGGCCGTCTGCTGCGTGCTGCGCGTTATCTGCAAGATGAAGAGGCGTTCTGCTTCACCTACGGCGACGGCGTTTCCGACATCAATATCGCTCAGCTCGTCGATTACCACAAAGCCCACGGTCGTCTGGCGACCGTCACCGCCGTGCAGCCGCCCGGCCGTTACGGTGCCCTCGAGCGGCAAGGCGATCAGGTGCTTGGTTTCACTGAAAAGCCGCGCGGTGACGGTGGCTGGATCAATGGCGGGTTCTTCGTGCTGTCGCCGAAAGTGCTGCCGTACAT
>NZ_QAIU01000660.1:3933-10209 GCF_003061205.1 Pseudomonas sp. HMWF006 | reverse complement strand
TTCCACCACCTGGGAAGCCGAGCCGTTGGCGCGGCTGGCTGCGGACGAACAGTTGAAAGCCTTCGAGCACGAAGGGTTCTGGCATCCGATGGACACCCTGCGCGACAAGAACCATCTCGAAGCGCTGTGGCAGAACGGGGAGGCCCCATGGAAGCAATGGGCCTGAGTGCGGATTTCTGGCGCGGCAAGCGCGTACTGGTCACCGGTCACACCGGTTTCAAGGGCAGTTGGCTGACCCTGTGGCTGCAAAGCCTCGGCGCACAAGTCAGCGGTTTTGCCCTTGATCCGTCGACCGAACCGAGCCTGTTCGAGCTGGCGCGCGTCCACGAGGGCATCAACGATCAGCGCGGCGATCTGCGTGATCTTGGCGCCTTGCTGGAAATCATCGCCGACACCGAACCGGAGATCGTTCTGCACCTGGCCGCGCAGCCACTGGTGCGCGAAGGTTATCGCGACCCGCTCGGCACCTATTCCAGCAACGTCATGGGCACGTTGAACCTGCTCGAAGCGATTCGTCAGGTCGGTTGCGTGCGCGCCTGCGTGCTGGTGACCACCGACAAGGTCTACGCCAACAAGGAATGGCTGTGGCCATACCGCGAAGACGAAGCCCTCGGCGGGCATGATCCTTACAGCAGCAGCAAGGCTTGCTGCGAACTGTTGGCGCAGTCTTACGCGGCCTCGTTTTTCCCGGCCGACAAGTACGCCGAGCACGGTCTGGCCCTGGCCACCGCGCGCGCCGGCAACGTCCTCGGTGGCGGTGATTTCGCCCCTGAACGCCTGATTCCCGATGTGCTCAGAGCCTGGACGGCAGACGAGCCGGTGACCCTGCGCTACCCGCAAGCCGTGCGCCCATGGCAGCACGCGCTGGAGCCGCTGGCCGGTTACCTGCAACTGGCTGCCGGCCTCTACGAACAAGGCCCGGAATACGCCGGGGCATGGAACTTCGGCCCGGGCGAGGCGGACATGTGCAGCGTCGGCGAAGTGGTCGAACTGCTCGCCAGCCGCTGGCCGCAGGCGCGCGGTCTGCGCATCGAAAAAAGCGAGTTGCACGAAGCCGGCCTGCTGCGCCTGGACAGCAGCCGCGCCCGCCAAGTACTGGGCTGGCAGCCGCGCTGGACGTTGCAGCAGTGCCTGACCCAGACCCTCGACTGGCACTTGGCATGGCAGAACGGTGATGACATGCGCGCCGTGACCTCCAAGCAATTGAATCTGTATAGGGAGTGGTCATGACTGATTTCACGCTACAGGCCACGAAGCTGGAAGGCTTGTACCTGATCCAGCAAAAAGTCTTTTGCGATGATCGCGGACGGTTTGCACGACTGTTTTGTCAGGCGCGTCTGACCGCGCAGGATCGTCCGTTTGTAATCCGTCAGATCAACCATTCTCGCACCGTGGAAAAAGGCAGTGTACGTGGCATGCATTACCAGAGCGCCGGGTACGCAGAGTCCAAACTGATCACCTGTGTGCGCGGTGCTGTGTGGGATGTGGTGGTCGATCTGCGGCCACAGTCACCGACGTATTTGCAGTGGCACGCCGAGGAGTTGCGCGCCGATGACGGGCGCAGTCTGCTAATCCCGGCAGGGTTCGCCCATGGTTTTCAATCTCTCACCAATGGCTCTGAAGTGCTCTATCTGACAGATGCCGATTACGCGCCGGATCATGAGGCAGGGCTTTCAGTAAACGATCCCGCGCTCTCGATCAATTGGCCTCTGCCCGTCAAGAACTTGTCGCCCAAAGATGCAAGCCATCCTTTGCTCGACAACAATTTTCGCGGAGTCGAACTGTGACAGACCGTGCCACGAATGTGCTTGTGACCGGCGCCACCGGATTTGTCGGCCGGCATCTGGTCAGCGCCTTGCTCGCTAACGGTTTCGGGGTCCGTGCGGTGGGGCGCAACCTCGAAGTAGCGCGTGCGCTACCCTGGTTTGATGATGTCGAGTTTATTGCTGCCGATATCCATGCAGTGGATCTGGACATACTCAGCTTGGCTGACGGAATGGACGCCATCGCGCATCTGGCCTGGAGTGGTCTGCCGAATTATCAGGCGCTGTTCCATTTCGAGCGCAATCTTCCGCTTGATTACACCTTTCTCAAGCGTGTGATCGAGGCTGGAGTCAATCAGGTGCTGGTAACAGGAACCTGTTTTGAATACGGGCTGCAAAGTGGCCTGTTGAGTGAAACGGTCGTTGCAATGCCCTGTACGCCTTACGGCTTGGCCAAACATACATTGCGGCTGTTCCTTGAAGCCTTGCAGCGCGAGCACACCTTCACTTTACAGTGGGCGCGCCTGTTTTACCTGCATGGCGAGGGACAAAACTCCAATAGCCTGTTGGCCAGCCTTGATCGGGCCATTGATGCGGGTGAAGCGCAGTTCAACATGTCGGCGGGAGACCAACTGCGCGATTACCTGGAAATCAATGAGGCCGCCTCTCAATTGGTCACGCTGCTCACACGTCGCGATGCCGACGGCGTAACCAACTGCTGCAGCGGCCTGCCGGTGTCCGTGCGCGCCTTGGTCGAACAACGCGTACATCAGCGTCAATCTTCCATTGCCCTGAATCTGGGGTATTACGGTTATTCCACGCATGAGCCTATGGCGTTTTGGGGTGATAACCAACGGATTTCAAAACTGAGGGGTGAAGTCTATGCAGCATGAGCTCTATCGGGCTAGCGGCCTGCCAGTGCTGCAAAACCGCACTTTTGCCACTGCGGAGCAGGCACAGTCTTCGGACAGCGGGGATATTGTGCTGGTGCAAGATGACCAGAGCGGTTTGATCTTCAATCAGGTCTTCGACGCCAGCAAACTCAGTTACGATGTCGATTATCAAAACGAACAGGCGCATTCGGTGCAGTTTCGGCAGCACTTGAACGCCGTAGAAGCGATTCTGTCACTTCACTTTAAGGGCCAAACCCTGATTGAAGTCGGCTGCGGTAAAGGCTACTTCCTCGAAATGCTTCGGGAGCAGGGGTATGCCATCACTGGGATCGATCCTTCCTACGAAGGTGACAGCCCCGATGTGATCAAAGCCCCGTTTACCCGCGAATTGGGGCTGGCGGCTGACGCGATTGTATTGCGCCACGTGCTCGAGCATCTGCATGACCCGGTTGCGTTTCTGGCGGAAATGGCGGCGGCCAATCAGGGCGGTCAGATCTACATCGAAGTGCCGTGCTTTGACTGGATTGTCGAACACAATGCGTGGTTCGATGTGTTCTATGAGCACGTCAATTACTTCCGTCTTGCAGACTTGCGCGCGATGTTCGGGATTGTACACGAGGCCGGTCATCTGTTCGGTGGCCAATACCTTTACATCGTCGCCGACCTTTCGACTTTGCGCCGCGCGCCGGTCGAGGCGCCGCAGTTACTGAAGCTGTCGAACACCTTCACCGCCAGCCTTGAGCGCGCCGTGCAAATCATTCAGGCTGCGCCCACACAGGGTTCGGCGATCTGGGGCGCTTCGTCCAAAGGTGTGATCTATTCGCTGGCGTTGCAACGCGCCGGCGTGGCGGTCGATCGCGTCGTGGACATCAATCCCGCCAAACAAGGGCGTTATCTGCCACTCAGTGGCGCCCGAGTGTCTTCACCGCAAGAGGTCATGGACGCTTTACCTGAAGGCGCCAACCTGTTTGTGATGAACTCCAATTACCTCGAAGAGATCAAGCGGATGACTGGTGGACGTTATGTCTATCACGCCGTCGATAGCACTTCGTTTCAGTGAACCTTGAGAGCTTTCAAATGACCGATAACAACATCCACAGAGAATTCGAAGCCGAATGCCAGGAAGAGATCGCCCGTCAGGGTGACGACCAGAAAGTCGTGGCACTGGCCCGCGACTTTTTCAACGAATCGGCTCGTCACAAGTACAGCTATCACTTCTCGTGGATGGGACGCCCGATCATCCAGTTGCCTCAGGACATGATGGCGATGCAGGAGATCATCTGGCAGGTCAAGCCGGATCTGGTCATCGAGTGTGGTATCGCCCATGGTGGTTCGATCATCTACTACGCCTCGTTGCTGGAGCTGCAAGGTCACGGCGAAGTACTGGGCATTGATTTGGACATCCGTCCGCACAATCGCGAGGCCATCGAAAGTCATCCGATGAGCAAGCGCATCAAGATGATCGAAGGTTCGAGCATTGATCTGGCGACGGCGGAAAAAGTCCGTGCTATCGCTCAAGGCAAAAAAGTGATTCTGGTGCTCGACTCCAACCACACCCACGATCACGTGCTGGAAGAGCTGCGCCTCTACGCGCCTCTGGTGTCGGTCGACAGCTATTGCGTGGTCATGGACACCGTGGTCGAAGACATGCCGGCGGACTTTTTCCCGGACCGCCCGTGGGGTCACGGAGACAACCCGAAGACGGCTGTGTGGAAGTACCTTGAGGAAAACCACGACTTCGAAATCGACCGGCAGATGCAGAACAAATTGCTGATCACCGTGGCGCCGGATGGTTATCTGCGTCGCGTTCGTTAATCAAAAACAGTTTCAGACTTCAGGCGACTGGCCGGTTGTGGGGATAGGAAAATGCAGGTTCCAAGCAGTACTCAAAGCAATGTGACACCACTGAACGAGCTGCTCACGGTAGTGCTGATCACCCACAACCGCGGGGCGTTCCTGCGCCGCGCCCTGCAGTATTACAGCAGTTACTCCGCCAAGATGCTGGTGCTGGATTCTTCGGCGCAGGGCGACGACACTATCGCAGCCGACTTTCCGTCGGTCGATTATCGTCACTTGCCTGATTGCGGCTATCTGGGGCTTCAGCAAAAGCTTGTCTATGGTGTCAGCCAGGTGACTACGCCATATATGGTGCTGGCCGCTGACGATGACTTCCTGCTACATGACGCGTTGAGTGAGTCGGTCAACTTCCTTGAAGTCAATCCCGACTATGGTATGTGCCACGGCTACTGCCTGATGTACCTGACACACTCAAGCCATGTGCAGTACTACCGCCGTGACAAAAAAGTGCAAGAGGACTACAGCGCCGAGTGCGCGCAGGATCGTGTACTCGACTACATGGGCCAGTACATCCCTCCCTTTTACGCGGTGCAACGCACTTCACTATTTCGTGATTGGTACACAGCTTTGCCACTAGGCACGATTTTCGAATGGCTGGAAGTCGGTCATGTCTATTACATGCTGGCGCGGGCCAAGGCGCGGATTCTACCGATCCCGTATGTGGTGCGTGAGGTCAACTATGGTCGTTCTGATCACAACACCGAGATCATTCACGTCCTCAGCTTCAAGGATGCACGTTCGGTCTCCGAACGTGAGCGCTTTGCCGGTTTCCTTGCTACGTTATCAACCGAAATCAATTTGAATCCGGAACAGACGGCAGCATTCGCACTACAAAGTTTTCAGGCACTGGCCGACAGTCTGCATACGCGCAACGCACTGACCATCGAGCCGATTTTCGAGTCGTGCTGGAAAGATCCTACTGCCGAGCCCAAACGTGTTTTTGGTCCCAAGCAATACGTCGAGATGCCGTTTTACAACCAAGCATTTTTCGAACGCTTGACCGAGCTCGAGTTCCTGCTTCATGCGATGCCTGCAGGGCGTTTGCAACTGGAGGAAATGGAAGGCGCACTGCTCAAACAGCATATGCTGCAGCGAAAATTTTCCAATGATACGTCTGAGACTATTCAGAGTCGTCTGTTGGAAGCCGTGCAACTGGGAGCGTTCAATCGTCCAGTTGTGCAGAAACTGGTACGGCAGTTACTCAACAGGGGGGAGAGTGCCGACGCGAAAGTCCTGCAGGACTGGATCGCCCGCCTCGACAGCGTGCCGACCTATGACAGTCGCCAGATGCTCGACAATATGCCCTCCGGTCGTTTGTTAAACTGGCTCGCAGTTCGTCAACCGAATGACACGGCAGTGCGAAAGATCAAGCAATATCTGGCAACCATTGAAGGCGGCCCGCAGTTTGGCATCCTGTTGCTGGACCTTGAGGCTGATATGGGCAAGCTGCAGGCCACTTTCGACAGTTTGATGGACAGCGCCTTCCGTGCTTTCAAAGTGGTGGTTTTTACTACCGGGGATCTGCCTGCCGTCACTACCGAACAAAGCACCGTGCATTTCGTCAAGGTGGGTGCCGACAATTACGTCGATAAAGTGAATCAGGTAGCCAGGCGCTCGGTGGCGGACTGGCTGGTTCTGGCCAACGCCGGGGACGAGTTCACGGCCGCCGGTTTACTGCGGGCCAGTCTTGAGTTGCAAGCTGCCGAAGGTTGCCGTGCCGTCGCCATGGATGAGATCCATCGGCGTGCCAATGACACGCTGGT
>NZ_QAIU01000660.1:0-3923 GCF_003061205.1 Pseudomonas sp. HMWF006 | reverse complement strand
GCCGCGAAGAGTTGCTCAATGTCGGTGGGTACGCTCGCGAGTTCACTGGCGCGCTTGAGTTCGATGTGCTGCTGCGCCTGATTGAAACAGGTGGGCTGGCAGGTCTGGCGCATCTGGCCGAGCCGTTGCTCATTACCCAGGCCGTGGCGGCAGCACCGAATGAGCACGAACGTCAGACGCTGGAACGTCACCTCGTCACCCGTGGTTATCAGGCACAGGTGAGTGCACAGGCGTTTGGTGGTTATCGCATTGACTACCGCCATGCCGACCGGCCGAAAGTGACGATCATCGTGTGCAGCGAAGACAATCAGCAAGATCTGCAAAGCTGTCTGGTGAGTGTGTTACAGCGCACCCGCTACCAGAACAACGAAATCATCATTGCCGACAATCACAGTCAATCTGCCGAGTTGCTCGCCTGGCTCGAAAGCCTTGAGCAAAACGGACGTGGGCGCGTTCGCCTGATCAAGAGTGAGAAACGCCTGAGTGCTTCAGCCTTGATCAATCAGGCTGCCGCGCAGGCGCAAGGTGAGTATCTGGTGTTGCTGGCAGCGGACGCCGAAGTGGTTAACGCTAACTGGCTCGAGGTATTGCTGAACCAGGCTCAGCGCCCGGAGGTCGGCGTGGTCGGCGCCAAACTGGTGGATCGTGAAGGCTCTGTGACCGGCGCCGGATTCATTCTGGGACTTGGCGAAGGTTTGGCCTCGCCATTCCTTGGCGAGAAAAAAGACGCGCCGGGTTACATGCACCGGCTGCTGGTCGAGCAAAATTGTTCGGCGGTCTCGGGCGCCTGCCTGATGGTGCGCAAGGAGGTTTTCGAAGCTTTGGGTGGACTGGATCAGGAACATTTCGATGAGGCATTTGCCGACGTCGATTTGTGCCTGAAAGCTGCAGATGCGGGGCTTTTGACTGTATGGACACCGCAAGTACAGATCGTCCACACCGGTACTCTGGCTAACCATTCGCAGGCGGCTGCCGCTCTGCAAGACAAATGGCAAGCGCGCTTCGCTCATGACACCGCCTATAACCCGAACCTTTCCCTGACCGGCAAGGGCTTTACCCTCGGCCAGGCCTCCAGCATCGACTGGGCGCAGTTGCTCGCCTAAGCCTGACGATCAGGAAACAGGACTCAAGACATGTTCAACGGTAAATCGATTTTCATCTCCGGCGGCACCGGCTCGTTCGGGCGCAATTTCATCCGGCGCCTGCTGGAGCAATACCAGCCCAAGCGCGTGGTGGTGTTCTCCCGGGATGAACTCAAGCAATACGAAATGCAGCAGACGTTCAACGCGCCGTGCATGCGCTATTTCCTTGGCGATGTGCGCGACGCCGATCGTTTGCGTCAGGCCATGCGCGGCATCGACTACGTCGTGCATGCCGCGGCGCTCAAGCAAGTGCCGGCAGCGGAATACAACCCGACCGAGTGCATTCGCACCAACGTCAACGGCGCGGAAAACATCATCGCCGCAGCCATCGACAATGGCGTGAAGAAAGTCGTTGCGCTGTCCACCGACAAAGCCGCCAGCCCGATCAACCTCTACGGCGCAACCAAGTTACTGTCGGACAAACTGTTCGTCGCCGCCAATAACATTGCCGGCGAACAGCAGACCCGGTTCGCCGTGGTGCGCTACGGCAACGTCGCCGGCTCCCGTGGCTCGGTGGTGCCGTTCTTCAGCAAACTGATCGCCGAGGGCGCTGAAGAGCTGCCGATCACCGACGAACGCATGACACGTTTCTGGATCACCCTCGATCACGGTGTGCAGTTCGTCCTCGACAGCTTTGCACGCATGCACGGTGGCGAAGTGTTCGTGCCGAAGATCCCGTCGATTCGCATCGTCGATCTGGCCCGGGGCATGGCCGAGCACCTGCCGCACAAGCACGTCGGCATTCGTCCGGGCGAGAAGCTGCACGAGTTGATGGTGCCGCTGGACGATGCACGGATGACCCTGGAGTTTGCCGATCACTACACCATCCAGCCGTCGATCCGCTTTACCAGCGTTGACGTCGATTTCGCCGAAGACAAGCTCGGTGAGCGCGGCCGGCCGGTCAGCGAAGACTTCGAATACCGTTCCGACACTAATCCGCATTTCCTCTCGGTGGGGCAGATCGCCGACCTGCACGCGAAGCTCTCGGTATGATTCCGTACGGTCGGCAAAGCCTCGATCAGGCAGATATCGACGCCGTGGTCGAGGTGTTGAAGTCTGACTGGCTCACACAAGGGCCGACCATCGAGCGCTTCGAACAGGCCATGGCCGAGCGCTGTCAGGCCGATTATGCGGTGGCAGTGTGCAATGCCACGGCGGCGCTGCACATTGCCTGCCTGGCCGCCGGGCTCGGGCCGGGCGATCGCTTGTGGACGACGCCGAATACTTTTCTGGCGTCGGCCAACTGCGGGCGTTATTGCGGCGCCGACGTGGATTTTGTCGATATCGACCCGCTGACCTGGAACCTCGATGCTGAAGTCCTGGCCGGTAAGCTCGACGCTGCCGAGCGCGATGGCGTGCTGCCCAAAGTGCTTGTGGCGGTGGCGTTTTCCGGGCAGAGCTGCGATATGCGCAGAATTGCCCACCTGGCCGAGCGCTACAACTTCACGGTGATCGAAGACGCCTCTCATGCGGTCGGTGCGTCCTACGCGGGGCGGCCGGTCGGGTGCGGCGAATTCGCCGCGATGACCGTGTTCAGCTTTCACCCGGTGAAGATCATCACCAGTGCCGAGGGCGGCATGGTCTTGACCAATCGCCCGGAACTGGCCGAGCGCTTGCAACGCTTGCGCAGCCACGGCATGACCCGCGATCCGCAGCAGATGACTGAAGCCAGCCACGGCCCGTGGTATTACCAGCAAGTGGAACTGGGCTTCAATTATCGGATCACCGACTTGCAAGCCGCGCTCGGTTTGTCGCAACTGCACAAACTGGACGGTTTCATCGCCCGTCGACGCGAGCTGGCCGCACGTTACGCGAATTTGCTGACATATTTGCCTGTGACCTTGCCGAGCGCCCAACCGCTCGCTGAATCCGCCTGGCATCTGTATGTGATCCGCTTGCAGACCGATCGGATCAATCTCAGCCACCGCCAGGTCTTCGAAGGCTTGCGTGCGGCCGGAGTCGGGGTGAATCTGCACTATATTCCACTGCATTTGCAGCCGTACTATCGCGACCTGGGTTTCGCCGAGGGAGATTTTCCCGAAGCCGAACATTACTACGCAGAAGCGATCAGCCTGCCGCTGTTTCCACTGCTGACGGATGAACAACAGGACTACGTGGTCGAGCAACTGCGACGGCTGGTTCTTGAGGAGTAGGACAACGTGAGCAGCGTTGCGATCATCCCTGCCCGTGGTGGCAGCAAGCGCATCCCGCGCAAGAATCTGAAACCGTTTGATGGCGTGCCGATGATCGTCCGGTCGATTCGCACGGCGCTCGATTCGGAGCTCTTCGACAGGGTGGTGGTCAGCACCGACGACGAAGAGATTGCCAAGGTGGCGCGAGACAATGGCGCCGACGTGCCGTTTCTGCGTCCGGCCGATCTTGCCGACGACTTCACCGGCACCGCCGCGGTGATCGTGCACGCCTTGCAACAATTGCCGCACTTCGATTACGCCTGCTGCGTGTATGCCACTGCGCCGCTGTTGCAGGCGCAGTACCTGCGCCAGGGGTTCGATTTGCTGGAGCAGCATGTCGATAAATCCTTCGCCTTTTCCGTCACCGGTTTCGGTTTCCCGATCCAGCGTGCGCTGACTCTCGACGGACAGGGAGCATTGACGGCGATGTACCCCGAGTTTCGTCAAACCCGTTCGCAGGATCTGCCGGAAGCCTTTCAGGATGCCGGGCAGTTCTACTGGGGGCGCCGCGAAGCGTGGCTGCGTGGCGAGGTGCTGTTTTCCCCGGCCAGCCTGCCGGTGATTCTGCCGCGGCATCTGGTGCAGGACA
>NZ_QAIU01000088.1:0-6490 GCF_003061205.1 Pseudomonas sp. HMWF006 | reverse complement strand
GGGCAAAGGAATTGCTGGGGATAGACGGTGCGACCGTAACAGTTGGGCAAGGCGCCGCACCGGCGGCCACCGCCGGCAGCCCTGAAGGTGCTTTGTCGGTGGCCGATACCGGCGCGGCAAATACCGACCTTGGTCGGCGCGCGGCACAGATCGGCAGGGATGCTGCTCAGCAGGTGACGCAGCCACCGCAGTCGGTAAGGGTTCAGGTTGACCTGAACAATGTGCCAGCCGGTTCCAAGGTAAAAACCGAGGGCAGTCAGGGTTCGACCTTTGACACCGATATCGGTTACACGATGGCCAACCCCTGATCAGTTCTTCATTGAATCGATAAAAGACTGCGAGGTTGAGGCTGCTTTCTCAGCCTCCGCAGTCCTGGCCTTGAGTGTGTTGTATTTGATTGTCGCCTCGGCGGGGCTGATTGGGTTAAGGCTGGCGGTTGATCTGAAGAATCCTACGCTGGCACCGACGCCAGATTTGTAGTAATCCCGGGAATTTCCCTGGACCTCTTTCAGCCACCCGTCAGCCAGTAGTGCCTCGTCTAGTTTTGCCTTTTGCTCAAGGTCGAATTCAAAACGCACACTCCGATAGGAAAGCTGATCAGGACTCAGCGTCGAAACCTTCGGCCCTGAGCCTGAAGAGGATTTCAGCGCGAAATTATTCTTCCCATCGAAAAATATGTCGGCGCTGGATGCTTTTGCACCGTAAAAAGTTGTTGGAACGGCTCGCGTACAGCGGAAGTAGTCGGTGTTATCGGAGCAGTTTGTGAATCCAAGCGCTTTGCCTATGGCTGGAGTTCCGGGAACGGTTAAGCCATCGACTGTTGTCGACTCAAGTCGTGCATCCGAAAGAGCGGTCTGACTCAGTAGCATAAGCGACAAGGCAAAGATTTTTTTCATATTCAGTCCTTTGTGGTGTGCATTGCAGCGCGTGCTGCTCTTAATTTAGCGATGATCCCGAATTGATGATTATGCCTGAGCATTCATCATGGATGAGTCATCGCATTCGCTGGAGAATTCCATGGCTTGGCGAGACAACTACCGCGCGGCGACTTTTCGCGGCGTGGGCTTTTTTGTGTCCACGGCGGACAGCAGTCATGGCCGGCGCCAGGCAGTACACGAAACAGCACAGCGCGATATTCCCTATACCGAGGACCTCGGCCGCAAGTCGAGGGAGTTCGGAATCACCGGCTATCTGCTTGGCAAGGAGTACGACGTCGCCCGGGAAGAACTGATCAAGGCCTGCGAACAGGCAGGCCCAGGCGTTCTGGTTCACCCGTATCGTGGCGAGCTGACGGTAGTTTGCCGTGGGCTGACAGTGAGCGAGTCGTCGGAAGAAGGGGGAACCTGCACCCTCTCCATGACGTTTCTCGAGGCAGGCGAAGTATCCTACCCGTCGGCGAAGGTCGACAGCGTCAACGCCATCAGCGAGAAGGGCAATGAGGTCACAGAGGCGGCCAAGAACAGCTTCGTTTCAGACTTTCTCACCAAGGGCTACCCGTCGTTCGTAGCCGACGCCGCCACCACGCAGATCAAGGGCCTGAGCGACTTCCTCAGCTCTCCTGAATTCATCGCCTCCAGCGATATCCAGGCGGTCTCTGATTATTACGACAAGGTCAGAAGCATCGGCTCTGACGCATTCGACCTGATTCAGGAGCCTTTCAACTTCGCGAACCAGGTCGTAGACGCGATTGGCAGTATCCGCTCGGCTTTCGGCAGCAGCGCCTTCGGGATGCTGATCAATCTGTATGACCGGTACTTCCCGAACGATGACAGTTCGGATAGCGATCCCGTTGCGTCCGCCACTCCCAGCCGGCAGCAGGTGGTGAAAAATGCCACAGCTGTCGCGGGTGTGGTTCGCCAATCTGCAATTTCTCAAGCTGCGGTGGCGGCGGTCGTCACGCAGACGACTGAGGATGTGTCGAATGGCGGTACCAAAACTACTTCGGCGCCGACGAAATACGACAGCTACGAGTCGGCGATTGTGGTCCGAACGGAGCTCGCAGACCGTTTGGATGAGGAAAGCGAAGCAACCACCGACGACCTGGTCTACGTCGCCCTCACGGACTTGAGAACTGCCGTGGTCCAAGCTGTGCCGAATCCAGACCAGGACCTGCCGCGACTTGCTACGTTCTCGCCACGGCAGACGCTCCCGTCCCTGGTCGTTGCCTATCAACTGTATGGGGACGCAGGGCGCGCCGACGACATCGTGGCGCGCAATGATCCCCGCCGACCAGGGTTCCTGACCGGCGGACAGGTGCTCGAGGTTCTTGCAAATGGATGACCTTGAACTGCTGGTCAACGGCATGAATTACGCCGGGTGGACCCAGATCGGTGTCACCCGTGCAGTTGATGCATCGTCGGGGGCGTTCACGGTGACGCTGACTGAGCGCTGGGAAGGGCAGGATGGGGCGGGCGCACAAACGGAGCCATGGCCAATTCTCCCGGGTGACCGGTGCGAAGTGAGGCTGGGCGGGATTCCGATGGTGATCGGCTACGTCGACATCTTCAAACCCTCGTTCAGCGCAACGGACCACACTATCAACATTCAGGGGCGTGACCGAACGGCTGATTTGATCGATTGCAGCGCCGTGCACACCCCGGATGAGTGGAAGAACATCGACCTTCTGCGCCTCGCTCAGATCCTGGCCAAGCCTTTTGAAGTCGGCGTTTCAGCCGATGTCGCGGTGGGTGAGGTTTTTCCCGTTTGTAAGTTGCAACAGGGGGAGACGGCATTCGAGGCCATCGAGCGTTACGCAAGACAGCGCCGGCTTTTGCTGATGCCGGACGGCGCCGGCGGGCTTCTGATTACGCGTGCCGGCAACAAACGGGCGTCGGTCGGCCTAGTCCAGGGCGAAAACATACTCAACGCTTCCGGCAGCATCGACCACAGTCAGCGCTTCCGTAACTACCTGGTCAAGGGGCAGGCCGCATACAACCCCTACAGCGAGGGCGAGACCGAGGCCCACATCGAGGGTGGTGCCAGTGACAGCGGCATCAGGCGTTATCGGCCAATGCTGATCGTTGCTGAGTCCGGCAGTTCGTCCGGCAGCGCCAAGGAGCGTGCCACTTGGGAGGCCAACAGCCGACTCGGAAAATCCGCTTCAGCCTCCATCACCGTGCAAGGCTGGCGCCAGAGCCCGGGCGGCCCGCTCTGGGAAGCGGGGATGCTGGTGCAGGTCAAGTCGCCATGGTTGCGTCTGGACGGTCAAATGATCATTCGGCAGGCCACCTACGAGCGTGGCGAAGGCGGTACCACAACGAAACTCGACATCGTCAGTCCACAGGCCTTCTCGCCCGAGCCTCCTGATTCCAAAAAAGGAACAAAGGGTAAGGCGGGCAAGCGGGGCGGACGAAATATTTGGGCAGAAGCCATCGGGGAAGAGGACAAGAAGGATGGGTAACCCGATTCGCGATATCAGCAACCGCGTGATGATGATGTTCGCTCGGGGAGTTCTGCGCAGCGTCAATGACTCCAATGGCCGGCAGCAGTTGCAGGTAGAACTGTTGAAGGACGAGCTGCGTGATGGTGTAGAGCGCATGCAGAACTACGGCTTTACCAGTCACCCAACTGGCGGCGACGTAGCTTTCGCTGCCATCGGAGGAAACCGAGAGCAGGGCATCGTGCTGGTTGTTGACGACCGCCGGTACCGCATCCCGCTAGAAGCCGGTGAGGTCGCAATGTACGACGATCAGGGAAACAAGATCGAACTCCTGCGCGACATGATCAAGTTGACTGCCGTTCAGCACGTTGAAGTCGAAGCACCGACGATCAAAATCATCGGAAATCTGGAGGTGGTCGGGAACATCACCACGACCGGCACTATTACCAACAACGGCAAACACGTCGACAGCACTCACACCCATTCCAATAGCGGCGCGGGAGTACCCAACTGATGGCCGATGCCGCAATGGTAATGAGCGAGTTCGGTGGCGACCTCGTGCTTTTAGGATTTGACCTGGAGCGCGACGACGGTCTAGAGACAGCCGTAATCATCAGCCTGTTCACTGACCGTCGCGCCAGTGCCGAACAGATCCCGCCGGAGTACCCGCAGGATGATCTGCGTGGGTACTGGGGCGATATCACTAACGCGTCCGCCACTGACCAGACCGGGTCGCTGCTCTGGCTGCTGGCCCGCGAGAAGCAGTTGCCACAGATTCTCAGCAGGGCAGAGCAGTACTGTCGCGAAGCCCTGGCCTGGATGATCGACGACATGGTCGCAACCACGATAAGCGTCGCGGCTTCGTTCTACTCCTTGGGCGTAATGCTGCTGGAAATCAACATCGACCGGCCGATCGGACCAGCGGTTCGCTATCGATATAACTACGAATGGTCGGCACAGGCCGGCAAGAGGGCTGCCTGATGCCATTTGCAAGACCCACATTACCGGAACTCATTGACCGGGTTACCACCGATATCAGTGGCCGGGTGACTGGCCTACAAAGTGCTGTGCTGCGCAGGTCCCTGCTTGGAATAATCGGCCGGTCTGAGGCGGGCGCAGTGCATATGCTGTACGGCTTCCTGGAGTGGGCGGCTAGGCAGGCGATCATTGATACTGCCGAAAAGGAATATCTCGAGCGTTGGGCCGCGATCTGGAAGGTGTTTCGCAAGGCTGCCGATTATTCGACTGGCGCCGCTCTTCTCACCGGGGCTATTGGTTCGACAGTGCTGGCCGGGACAATTCTCCAGCGGCAGGACGGCGTGCAATACCGGGTACTAGCAGACGGAACATTCACGGGCACTACGCTGCAGCCGACGGTCGTAGCTGTTGATGCGGGTGCCGCTGGCGATTCTCCCGCGGGAACCCCGCTTTTCCTCCTGTCCCCCGTCGCTGGCGTGCAATCTACCGGCGCCGCCGCCACCGACATCGATGGAGGTCTCGATATTGAAACCGATCCTCAGTTGCTCAGTCGGCTGCTGAAGCGGATTCGACAACCTCCTCACGGTGGAGCGGAATCAGACTACGAACTGTGGGCCCTGGAGGTTCCCGGTGTAACTAGGGCTTGGGTCTATCCGCTTCAGATGGGGGTGGGGACGGTTACTGTTTTATTTGTCTGCGACGGGGAGGCCAGTATTGTCCCTACCCCAGCTAAGGTGGCGGAGGTGCAGAGTTACATCGATGCGCGCCGTCCTGTCACTGCGGAAGTATTCGTTGCGGCTCCTATCGCGGATCCACTGAATATGGCCGTGAAACTTTCGCCAAATACGGCAGCCGTTCAATCGGCTGTGAGGGCCGAAGTGGCCGATCTTATCGTGCGCGATTCGAAACCTGGTAGCCCGATCCTTATTAGTCGCCTTCGCGAGTCTGTCTCGTTGGCCGCCGGCGAGTCAGACAATGCCATCACCTCGCCGACCACGGATGTGGTTCACGCGACAGGGCATATGGCGATTCCCGGAACAATCACCTTCTCCAGCTTTTAAGGAGGCGTTATGCCGACAGCTGCCGACTATCTGGAGCAGCTGAAAGCGCTGCTACCACCAGGTCAAGCATTCCCCAGGGAATCCGGTACCACATTACATAACCTTCTTGATGGGATGTCCGTCGAATTGGCTCGAGCTGATTCAAGGGCAGAAACCCTTCCTGAAGAAGCAAATCCAGCGACGACTATTGAACTGCTTGGTGATTGGGAGCGAGTTGTTGGTCTTCCAGATAAATGTTCTGGCGCGCTCGAGGAAACATTGCAAGGCCGCCGGAGTGCACTCCTTGCAAAGCTAACCAGCACTGGCGGCCAGTCTCCCAGTTACTTCATTCAACTGGCCGCCACCCTTGGTTACACAGTAACCATTGAGGAGTTTAAGCCATTCAGGGCCGGCCACTCTTCCGCGGGGGATCCATTAACAAATGGCCCTTGGGCTTTTACTTGGGTTGTTCGTGCGCCAGCAGTTTCCATTACCTATTTCCGCTCCGGCCAGTCGGCCTCAGGTGAGCCACTGCGTACCTGGGGCAACGACACACTTGAATGCAAGATCAACCAACTAAAACCCGCCCACACCATCGCGCTCTTCGCGTACGGAGAATGATTTATGCACAGAATTGATACTGCTGGAGCAACCGTCGACAACAAATTCACCGATGGCGATCCGGTGGGCGGCGTTCAATCGACGATTGTAGATGCTGCATGGCTGAATGATCTTCAAGAAAATATCATGGCCGTTCTTGTGGCTGGTGGGGTGCCACCTGTAAAGGGTCGAGCAGCGGATCTTGCAGACGCAATTTCAGCAATCATCAAGGCAAAGCACGGAGTAGCAACGTTCACTGCATCTGGCAGTTTTACAGTTCCCGCAGGGATCACCACGATTTACGTTTCAGGATGCGCGGCCGGTGGCGGCGGTGGCGGTTCCGCAGGGACAACTGCTACAGCAAACAATGCTGGTGGTGGTTCAGGTGGTGGTGCTGGACAGCCGCTCCTGAGAGTTGGTGTAACCGTTACGCCAGGGCAGGTTATTACAATCACAATTGGCGGCGCCGGCATTGGTGGTAACGGAGGGGCGT
>NZ_QAIU01000659.1:392-4890 GCF_003061205.1 Pseudomonas sp. HMWF006 | reverse complement strand
GCGCATGGAAACCCTGCGCCAGAAGGACGGCATCGCTGCCTTTCCGCGTCGCGCCGAGAGCGAGTACGACACCTTTGGCGTCGGCCACTCCAGCACCTCGATCAGTGCCGCGCTGGGCATGGCGATTGCCGCCCGCCTGCAAAACAGCGATCGCAAGGCGATCGCGGTGATCGGCGACGGCGCGTTGACCGCCGGCATGGCCTTCGAGGCGCTGAACCACGCGCCGGAAGTGAACGCCAACATGCTGGTGATCCTCAACGACAACGACATGTCGATCTCGCGCAACGTTGGCGGGCTGTCGAATTATCTGGCGAAGATTCTTTCCAGCCGTACCTACGCGAGCATGCGTGAGGGCAGCAAGAAAGTCCTGTCGCGCCTGCCCGGTGCCTGGGAAATCGCCCGTCGCACCGAAGAATACGCCAAGGGCATGCTGGTTCCCGGCACCCTGTTCGAAGAGCTGGGCTGGAACTACATCGGCCCGATCGACGGCCACGACCTGCCGACCCTGATCGCCACCCTGCGCAACATGCGCGATCTGAAAGGCCCGCAGTTCCTGCACATCGTCACCAAGAAAGGCAAAGGCTTCGCCCCGGCGGAAGTCGATCCGATCGGTTACCACGCGATCACCAAACTCGAACCTCTGGATGCTCCGGCCGCTGCGCCGAAAAAGGCCAGCGGGCCGAAGTATTCGGCGGTGTTCGGCGAATGGCTGTGTGACATGGCGGCGGCTGACCCGCGTCTGGTCGGGATCACCCCGGCGATGAAGGAAGGCTCGGACCTGGTGGCGTTCAGCGAACGCTTCCCGCTGCGCTACTTCGACGTGGCCATTGCCGAACAGCACGCCGTGACGTTCGCCGCCGGCATGGCCTGCGAAGGCGCCAAACCGGTGGTGGCGATCTACTCGACGTTCCTGCAACGCGGCTACGACCAGTTGGTGCATGACGTCGCGGTGCAGAACCTCGACGTGCTGTTCGCCATCGACCGCGCCGGTCTGGTGGGAGAAGACGGCCCGACTCACGCCGGCAGCTTCGACCTGTCGTACCTGCGCTGCATCCCGGGCATGGTCATCATGACCCCGAGCGATGAAAACGAACTGCGCAAGATGCTCACCACCGGCCACCTGTACAACGGCCCGGCGGCAGTGCGTTACCCGCGCGGCACCGGCCCGAATGCGACCATCGACAAGGATCTCGAGCCGATCGAAATCGGCAAAGGCATCGTCCGTCGTCAGGGCAGTAAAGTCGCTCTGCTGGTGTTCGGCGTGCAACTGACCGAAGCCCTGAAAGTCGCCGAGAAGCTGGATGCGACCGTGGTCGACATGCGCTTCGTCAAGCCACTGGATGAGGCACTGGTGCGCGAGATCGCCGCTGGCCACGAGCTGCTGGTGACGATCGAAGAGAACGCGATCATGGGCGGCGCCGGTGGCGCGGTCAGCGAGTTCCTGGCGCGGGAGAACATCCTCAAGTCGATCCTGCACCTGGGCTTGCCGGACATCTACGTCGAACATGCGAAACCCGCGCAAATGTTGGCCGAGTGCGGGCTGGACGAGGCCGGCATCGAGGCCGCGATCCGCGAGCGTCTGCAACTGCTTAACCGCTAATCCGCTAACACACCGTCCCTGTGGGAGCGGGCTTGCCCGCGAAGAGGTTGGCACATCCAGCATCCATGTTGATTGTGCCGACGCTTTCGCGGTCAAGCCCGCTCCCACAGTGTTTTGTGCCGCTACGAAATCTGTGTACACCTGAAAGACCTACGGATCACCGATGAACCGCTCGTGCCTCGCCCTGCCCCTCCTCTTGCTGACGACCGCCAGCGCTTTCGCCGAGACCTTCGAACGCGACGAAGCCCTGAAACTGCCGGACACACTGATCTCCGCCAACCGCCAGGTCGAAGCGCGCAACGACAGCAGCGCGGCCAATACCGTGTTCACTCGCGAAGACATCGACCGCCTGCAACCGGGCAGCGTCACCGATCTGCTGCAACGAGTGCCGGGCGTACAAGTGGCGCAGGCCGGCGGGCGCGGCAGTCTGCCGGGGATCTACATTCGTGGTACGCAGTCGGCGCAGAGTCTGGTGCTGGTCGACGGCCAGCGCATCGGCAGTTCGACTTCAGGCGACAGCAACCTGCAGCACCCGAACATCGACCAGATCGAGCGTGTTGAAGTGCTGCGTGGTTCGCGTTCAGTGATTTACGGCAGCGATGCGATTGGCGGGGTGATCCAGATCTTCACCCGACGCGGCACCGAGCAAAGTCTGCAACCGCGTCTGCACCTGGGCTTCGGCAGCCATCAGACCTGGGATCGTAGTCTGGGCCTTACCGGCGGTGACGAGAAAACCCGTTTCAATCTTGGCGCCAGTCTCGATGACACCGCCGGGCTCGACCGCACTCACGAGTCCTATCCCAGCGACAGTGATCACGACGCCTACCGCAACAAGTCCATCAGTCTGAGTCTCAGCCATGCGCTGACCGATGACATTGAAGTCGGCGCCAATCTGCTGGATAACCGTGGCAAAAGCGAGTTCGACAGTCCGTTTGGCAACTACCAACAGCAGCAATATAGCGACTTCAACGTTAGCAGCATCAGTAGTTACTTCGACGCACGGGTCAACAACATCTGGAAAACACGCATAGAGATCGGCCATACCGAGAACCGCGAGAAGACGCTAGATAAGCTCAGCGACGAACTCTACGTATTCAACACCTACCGCGATTCGGTGAACTGGCAGAACGACCTGACCCTGGATGCACGCAACAGCCTGATCCTCGGCGGCGACTGGTACGAAGACCGGATCAACAGCAGCACCGCGTTCGAGGAGAACAGCCGCTGGAACCGCGCCGCGTTCATCCAGCATCGGTACCAAGCCGACAGTTTTTCCACGGAACTCGGCCTGCGCCACGATGACAACCAGCAGTTCGGCGGCCAGAACACCTGGAGCGGCACCTTTACCCTGCCGCTGAACCCGAACAACGATCTGTTGCTCAGCTACAGCGAAGGCTTCCGCGCGCCGACCTTCAATGACCTGTATTACCCGGACTTCAGCAACCCGGCCCTGAAACCGGAAACCTCGAAAAGCTATGAGCTGCAATGGCGCAGCCAGTTGAGCGATAGCAGCCGCTTAGAGGCCTCGATCTATCGCACGGATCTGAAGAACGCGATTATCTCCGCCAACAATAAACCACCTGAAAACGTCGCCTCGGCGCGAATCAACGGCTTTGAAGCAGCGCTCAAGCAGGAGCTGTTCGGCTGGCAGAGCAACCTTGGCGTGGCGATCATCGACCCGCGTGATCGCGACACCGGGCACACCCTGGCTCGTCGCGCGCGGCGCACGATGAGTTGGGATCTGGATCGCCAGTTCGATCGACTGAGTCTGGGTGCCAGTTGGCAGGCGGTGAGCAGCAGCTACGACGACAAGGACAACACCCAGTCATTGGGCGGCTACGGCTTGATTGGCTTGCGGAGCAGTTGGGCGCTGAACCGCGAGATCAAACTGGATTTGAAGGTCGATAACCTGCTGGACAAGGGTTACAGCCGTGCACTGTACAGCTATGACGGCAGCCAGTATGGCTATCGCGAGGAAGGTCGGGCCTGGGTGTTTGGGGTGACCTGGACGCCGGGGCTCTAGACCTCGCCACAAAAATCAGCGTTGTGGCTGAAGGAGATGACAAAGCTTGGCGGTCGCCTCGATCATCTGCCCGCTCGGGCGTTCCAGCCCCTTATCCGTGACCAACAGCAACTGCCCACGCGCCACCGCATCCACCTGCGACCAGGCTTTCCAGGCATCAAGCTGGGCCTGATCGCCGGCCAGAATCACCTCGGGATTGCGCTGCAACACCGCCTCGATACTGACCTGCGGCGCCGGCAGGCTCAGGTCGGCGAACACGTTGCGCGCGCCACACAGCTCAAACGCATCGCTGATGATCTGCCCGCCACCAACGGTGTACAGCGGCTTGTCCCAGACTTGGTAGAACACCTTCAGCGGCGCGTCCCGGTGATAGTGTTGGCGCAGACCTTCGAGTTTGGCGCGCAACTGCGCCGCCAGTTTCACCCCTCGCTCAGGTCGCCCCAGTTGAGCGGCAATCGCTTCAATTTGCGCGGACAGCTGTTCAAGAGTGTGCGGTTCGGCGACATAAGTCGGAATATTCAGGCGTTTGAGCTGATCGCGTTGCGCCGGGCCGACACTGCCGGGCCACAACAGCAGCAAATCTGGCTTCAAACTGAGCAGGCGCTCCATGTCGAGCTGACCGTAGCGGCCCACTGACGGGACATCCTTGAGCGTCGCAGGACGCTCGCCGGCATCGAGCACACCGACCAGCAGATCAGCCGAATCCAGCTCAACGACGATTTCAGACAGGGAAGGCGCGAGGCTGACCACCCGCAGGCTCGCCAGCACCGGACCGGCGCAGGCCAGCAGCAGAACCGCCAGCCACAGACGGCGCATCAGCCGAGTTGACGCGGGATGCGATAGAGGTAGAACAGTACGGCGGTGGACAATGCCAG
>NZ_QAIU01000659.1:111-331 GCF_003061205.1 Pseudomonas sp. HMWF006 | reverse complement strand
CCGTTGATGCTGCTGGCATTGTCCACCGCCAGTGCACCGATCCACGCCGGCAGTGCGGCCACAAGAAACGCCGCACGACGGCGGGCCGCGAGGGAAATCCATGCAGCAGGCTCTTCGGCAGTGTCGAGGGCTTTTTGCGTGGCGATCAGCGCATGTTTGTAGCGGCCAAAAAACTTCAGGCTGACAAACATCGAAGCGACGCCTGCGATAAAGAACGGCA
>NZ_QAIU01000659.1:0-101 GCF_003061205.1 Pseudomonas sp. HMWF006 | reverse complement strand
GCGACCAGGCTTTCCAGGCATCAAGCTGGGCCTGATCGCCGGCCAGAATCCCCTCGGGATTGCGCTGCAACACCGCCTCGATACTGACCTGCGGCGCCGGC
>NZ_QAIU01000658.1:8529-11541 GCF_003061205.1 Pseudomonas sp. HMWF006 | reverse complement strand
TCATGGTGCTGGCCCCGGATGAGCAAGTGTTGATCCCGCTGAAAAACTGATGGCTGTTTAACCAGCCATAAATAATCAGGCGCAAATTGCGGATTTGCGCTTTTTTATTTCCCGGCGTCATTAACCGCTGCGAGTTACAGCAAATGAAACTATTCAACGGCGGTTCGCTCAGCAAATTGTCAGGTTGGCGGGTTTAGTCTGAGTTAACGGTCGTGATTAACGACTTTCAAACTGTCCGACTGATGTTGTTTCACGGGAGAAACACCATGAAACTTGCCTTTGCCAGTACCTTGGCGATATCGGTTCTAGCCTTGTCCGCCTGTTCAGTGCCCACCGCGCCGAAAGCCGTCTCGTCCCTCGACACCCTCTTCACCCAACCGGTCGGCCGCAGCAGCGCCACGCAGGTGAAAAGCGGCCCCGGCGTGTCGCTCGGCGTGGTCTACAGCCCAGGCACCCAGACCAACCGCGAATACCTGCGCGACTATCAAGCCAACGCCGGCACCGGTTTCGGCCAGAGTTTGCTGGTGCAACCGATCCATGACGCCTACATCGCCACGTCGAAACCGGACATGGCGGTGGACTGGGTCAAGGCATCGCTGCAACGCCAGTTCGGCTCGGTGACGGTGTATCCGGACATGCACAGCCTGCGCGCAGCCAGACCGGATGTGGTGGCGATTGTAGACACCCACAGCCAGTTGATCACTTCGCGCAGTTCCGACATCAAGGCAGACGTGAGCGCGGACTTCTATGATGCGCAGTTGAATTACATCGGTACGGCGAAAGGCTCCGAGGCGAGAGAATTGACGCCGGTGTGGGCGGACTTCAAACGTTCGGAGGAGATAGTGGCCGATATCAATCAGCAGCAGGATGTTCAAACTCGGGCGTTGCAGAAGTTTGACCAATCGCTCAACAATCTAGTCGCTAGACCTGCGGACAAAGTGTCGATGCTTGATAGCAAACAGTCATCTAAGTTGTATTGATGACAAGGGCCCCTTCGCGAGCAAGCTCGCTCCCACAGGGGGAATGCATTTCAAATGTGGGAGCGAGCTTGCTCGCGAAGGGGCCAGACTAGGCACCACAAAAATCTCAGGCATAAAAAAGCCCCTGCATCTCACAATGCAGGGGCTTTTTCATTCAACCACTACTTACGCCAGTTCAAGCTCGGCATTCGCAGCAGCCGGGGCCACCACGGCTTGCCCGCTCAAGGCGAGGTCCAGCAGTTCACGGTTGGCCACCGCATACATGGCGTAGTCCGTGCCGCTCGCTGCACGGATTTCCACCAGCATGGCGCGCCAGCGCGAGATCATGCTTTCGTGCTGCTCCATCCACAGCGCCAGGCGTGCTTCCACGTCCTGAGTGCCGTCGCCCTGTTGCAGGACGGAGATGGTGATCGCGCGTTGTTGCCAGTCGACATCGTCACGGAACGCTTCACGGGCCAGGGCCTGCCAGTTGTTTTCAACCGGCAGCGCGCTGATCTGTTGCAGGTACCAGGTGATGTCCAGCGCGCTGCCCACGGCGAAGTACGCCTTGGCCACTTCGGCCGGGTTCTGGCCAGTCACGTCGGACGCTTCGATGATCGGCAGCAGCGTGTACAGGTGCGAGGTGCCCGCGACCATACGCGCCAGCAACTCCGGCACACCGGCTTCGACGTAAGCCTGATAACGCGCCTGCCAGTTTTCGCGGATTTCGCCGCTCAGCAGTTCGTCGAGCTTCAGACCCAGTTCTTTCAGGTGCGGACCGAAGTGCGCGACGTCACGGGCAGCGTTCTGCTCGTTGCGACGGGCACGCAGGAACCAGCGGGTAGCGCGGCGGCCCAGACGCATCAGCTCGTCCATCAGCTCCAACTGCACGTCAGCGGAAACCTGATAGTCCAGCGCCTCGATCTGACGGAACCAGTGCGGGAGGTGGAAGATGTCACGCACGATCACGTAAGCACCGGCCACGTTCGCCGGGCTCATGCCGGTCGACTCTTTGAGTCGTTGAACGAAGGTGATGCCCATGTGGTTGACCAGGTCGTTGGCGATCTGGGTGCTGACGATCTCGCGCTTCAGACGGTGACGACGCATGGCCTCGGAGAACTTGCTGACCAGGGTCGGCGGGAACGCCGTTTCCATGTCGCGGGTCAGGTAATCGTCATCCGGCACCAGCGAGTTCAGCAGCTGTTCCTTGAGGTCGATCTTGCTGTACGAGATCAGTACCGACAGCTCAGGACGGGTCAGGCCATGGCCTGCCGCAACGCGCTCGTTGATCTGCTCTTCGGTCGGCAGGAACTCGATGGCACGGTCCAGCTTGCCACGGCCTTCCAGATCGCTCATCAGACGCTTGTACTCGGCAATGCGCTCGTAGGCACGACGCGCCGCCAGGGACAGGGCCTGGGTCTGCTTGTAGTTGTTGCCCAACACCAGACCACCGACTTCGTCGGTCATGCTCGCCAGCAACTGGTTGCGTTGCTTGTCGGTCATGTCGCCAGCCTGAACCACTTCGTTCAGCAGGATCTTGATGTTCACTTCGTGGTCGGAGCAGTCCACGCCACCGGCGTTGTCGATGAAGTCGGTGTTGGAACCGCCGCCATTGAGGCCGAACTCCACACGACCCAGTTGGGTCATGCCGAGGTTACCGCCCTCGCCCACTACTTTGCAGCGCAGTTCGTTGCCGTTCACGCGCAGAGCATCGTTGGCCTTGTCGCCGACATCGGCGTGGCTTTCGGTGCTGGCTTTGACGTAAGTACCGATACCGCCGTTCCACAGCAGATCCACTGGCGCCTTGAGCAAGGCGTTCAGCAGTTCGGTCGGGGTCAGCTTGTCCGCCTTGATGTCGAAGCGTTCCTGCATCTGCGGGGAGATCGCGATGCTCTTCGCGCTGCGCGAGAAGATACCGCCACCTTCGGACATGATGCTGGTGTCGTAGTCGGTCCAGGCCGAACGCGGCAGGTCGAACATGCGCTGACGCTCGGCGAAGCTGGTCGCCGGGTTCGGGTTCGGGTCGATGAAGATGTGCATGTGGTTGAAAGCC
>NZ_QAIU01000658.1:3527-8519 GCF_003061205.1 Pseudomonas sp. HMWF006 | reverse complement strand
CACGTCACCGGCCATGTCACCCACGCCGACCACAGTGATGCTGTCTTCCTGAACATTGATGCCGCGCTCGCGGAAGTGACGTTGTACGCCAACCCACGCGCCCTTGGCGGTGATGCCCATTTTCTTGTGGTCGTAACCGGCCGAGCCACCGGAGGCAAACGCGTCGCCCAGCCAGAAGCCGTAGTCGATGGCGATGCCGTTGGCGATGTCGGAGAAGGTTGCTGTGCCCTTGTCCGCGGCTACTACCAGGTACGGGTCATCGTCGTCATGCCGCACGACGTTGGCCGGCGGTACCAGCGCGCCGTCTTTCAGGTTGTCGGTGATGTCCAGCAGACCCGAAATGAAGATGCGGTAGCAGGCAATGCCCTCGGCCGCGATCTCGTCACGGCTGCCGCCCAGTGGCAGGCGACGCGGCAGGAAGCCGCCCTTCGCACCCACCGGCACGATGACCGAGTTCTTCACTTGCTGGGCTTTTACCAGGCCGAGGACTTCGGTACGGAAGTCTTCTTCACGGTCGGACCAGCGCAGACCACCGCGAGCGACGTTGCCGAAGCGCAGGTGCACGCCTTCAACGCGTGGCGAGTAAACGAAGATTTCGAACTTCGGTACCGGCTTCGGCAGTTCAGGGATCGCGTGCGGGTTGAACTTGAAGCTGAAGTACGACTTGTTCTGGCCGTTGGCGTCAGTCTGGTAGAAGTTGGTGCGCAGGGTGGCTTTGATCAGGTCGAGGTAACGACGCAGGATGCGGTCTTCGTTGAGCACCTGGACGTCGTCCAGTGCGCTCAGAATCGCCTGTTCCAGACGCTGCTGCTTGTCTTCCAGATCTTCATCGCTGAGTTTGCGCGCCAGATAGAAGCGGGTCTTGAACAACCGGGTCAGCTCGCGAGCGATGTCGGTGTGGTTGTTCAGGGTGCTGGCGATGTAACCCAGGTCGAAGCCCAGGCGGATCTGCTTCAGGTAACGGGCGTAGGCGCGCAGCAGCGCCACGTCACGCCACGGCAGGCCGGCGGTCAGCACCAGACGGTTGAACGCATCGTTCTCGGCATCGCCACGGACGATGTGCACGAACGCGTCCTGCAGGGTGTCGTTGAGTTGCTGGATGTCGAGGTCCAGGCCTTCGGCAGCGGTGAACGCAAAGTCGTGAATCCAGAACTCGCGGCCATTGGTGTGACGTAGGCGGTACGGGAATTCACCCAGCACGCGCAGGCCGAGGTTTTCCAGAATCGGCAAGACGTCGGACAACGCCAGCGGCGTGTCGGCGTGATACAGCTTGCAATGCAGCTCGCGCTGGCCGGACACCTGGCCCAGCGGCTGATAGAAGCTCATCACCAGCGGATTTTTTTCGTTGAGGCTCAGCAGGTGCTGCATGTCGACCACGGCCGAATGCGCAGCGAAACGCTCGCGGTAGCCGGCCGGGAAGCCTTTCGGGAAGTCGGCCAGCACGTTGGTGCCGTGGGCTTCGCCGAAGCTTTCGACGGTCAGGGCGGCATAGTCGTCCTGCCAGCTGCGGCAGGCTTGTACGACTTCTTTTTCCAGCAGTACCGGGTCGATGTCGATGCGGTTCTTCGGATCGACACGCAGGATCAACTGCACGCGGGCCAGCACGGACTCGGAGAAGAACGTCCAGAATTCGCAGTCGGAGGCCTTCAGGCGCTCCATCAGCACTTGCTGGATCTTCTGGCGCACTTCGGTGGAATAGATGTCGCGCGGCACGTAAGCCAGGCAGTAGCAGAAACGACCGTACGGGTCTTTGCGCAGGAACACGCGGATCTTGTTGCGTTCCTGGATCTGCACGATCGACATCACGGTGGTGAACAGTTCGTCGACCGGAGTCTGGAACAGGTCGTCACGCGGCAGCACTTCGAGGACCTGCGCCAGTTCCTTGCCCAGGTGAGCCTTGGACTGGAAGCCGGAACGGCGTTCGATTTCTTCGACCTTGCGGCGGATGAACGGGATGACCCGCACGCTCTCGCCATACACCGACGACGTGTACAGGCCCATGAAACGGTGTTCCTTGATGACGTTGCCGTCCGCGTCGATTTCACGGATCGACACGTAATCCGGGTACGCCGGACGGTGCACGCGGCTCGGGTGCGCGGCCTTGGCGAACGACAGCAGGGTCGGTTCGCGCAGGTATTTCACTGCGTAGTCTTCGATGCGCAGGTCTTCGTAGGTCAGGCCGGTGCGCAGCAGTTTGGTCAGGCCGAGGAAGGAATTCTGGTCGTATTCGATGTGGCCGCCATCGGCCTGATCGGTAACCACGAACTCTTCGTAGCCGAGGAAGGTGAAGTGGTTGCCCACCAGCCATTCCAGGAAGCTCTTGATTTCGTTCTTTTCGTCGGCATCGACGGCGAAGGCGCTGTGATCGAGCTTGGTGAGGATTTCCTGCACCTTGGCCTTCATCGGCTCGAAATCGGCGACCGCGACGCGGACTTCACCGAGCACCTGCTCCAGCTCTTTGCTCAGCACACTCAGTTCGGCCGCGTTGGCGCAGCGGTCGATTTCCAGGTACATCAGCGACTCGTGCAGCACGCCTTCACCGGTGCTGCCTTTTGGCAGGATTTCCAGCAGCTCGCCCTTGCTGCCACGGCGTACGCTGAGCACGGTGGTTTGCAGGGTGTGGATGCTGTAGCCGCGGCGGTTCAGTTCGGTGCGGACCGAGTCGACCAGGAATGGCAGGTCGTGGTGCAGCACTTCGACCGCGGTGTGGGTCGACTGCCAGCCGTGGCGTTCGTAATCGGGGTTGTAGACGCGCACTTGCGGTTGCGCGTGATCGAAGCGCTCAAGCAGGCGCCACGCGGAAAGAGTACAGCCAGCGAGGTCGGAGAGGCGACGTTGAGTCAGCTCGTCCAGGGAAATGATGCCGAAGAATTGTTCAGCGAACAGCGCCACTTGTGGCAGTGCCTGTTCACTGATGTGCTGCGCCAGTGCCGCTTGCAGTTGGTGCTGGAAGTCGGCTTTGCTGGCTGCGGTGAAGAACGCCATCTGTGGTACTCCGCTTAAGCTTGTTATTGATGGAAAGCGTCGCGTGCAACACCCCTTTCGGGGCCTGTGTCGCCCTGTTCCTGATTCTCGGGCAGAGGAAACAGGGTGACAGGTGGGTGAAGCTGGACGAGACACTCAGGTCACATTCACCTTCCATTGAATGGGCATCTGCAAAAACGACTGTCCGCACTGCCGACAATGCCTTTACAGGTGCTCATCCGTTGCGCAGCTTAATGGGTGCGACAATGTGTCTGCTTGCGGTGCTGCGACATATTCGGTCATTGGCACGTAAACAAAGGATTTGGCACCGATAAACACTAGCAGTCATGGCGGAAAACGGCGGCCTGAATGCCCGCTTTTACGGTACAGGCGTGCCAGAAGTGACCATTGACCTGTGCCGTGCTCGCGACACATCCTCTGACACTCTCACATGCAGAAATTCCCGAGGGCTGGCAGAATCGCGCCCTATTGCGACCGACACGCCCCTCAAGGCAGGAATTGACCATGCAAATGAACACCGCCCTACTGATCGTCAACCCGTGCGACGACGAAGAAGACAACATGGCCATGATTGGCTGCCACACCGACAAGGGCGAGATGTTTGTGATGAGCCGCTATCCGGACGAGGATGAGCTGGAGATCACCCTGGATGGCGAGCCGTCGACGCTGGACGGGGTGAAAGTCACCCTGAGCAAGACGCTGCTGAAGATCGAGATCGCGGCGGCGGATGCCGATGCGTTGAACGGGGATGATGTGCTGGAGATCACCTTCAACCCGGATATGGTTGATCTGGATGAGGTTGTTGAGACCCTGAAGAATATCCTTGATGGGACGGGCACCTTCATTAACGAAGTTTGATAGCGCCTGAACCGGCCTCTTCGCGAGCAAGCTCGCTCCCACATTTGATAGGTGCACGCCGCTCAAATGTGGGAGCGAGCTTGCTCGCGAAGGGGCCCTGAAGAACACTGCACCTCTCTGCACTACAAAAATCCAACAATTGCCCCAGTCATTTCCCGCACTTTGCGCAAAATGCCGTTAGTCGCCACCCCCCTCGATGGATTAAAGTAACGCCCCCAGCCCCGGCGTTATCCGAACGCCTGTGGCCACCCCTTTCCAGGAACAGTCACCGATGGAACATCGTGAAGCGCTGCTGGCGCTGCGAACCTTTCTTTCAACGCAGATTCTCGGCCAGGAAAAACTCATCGAGCGCTTGCTCATCGCCCTGCTCGCCGACGGTCACATGCTGGTCGAGGGCGCGCCGGGTCTGGCCAAGACCAAAGCGATCAAAGAACTCGCCGAGGGCATCGAAGCCCAGTTCCATCGCATTCAGTTCACCCCGGACCTTTTGCCTGCCGACATCACCGGTACCGAGATCTATCGCCCGGAAACCGGCAGCTTCGTGTTCCAACAAGGGCCGATCTTCCACAACCTGGTGCTGGCGGACGAAATCAACCGCGCTCCGGCCAAGGTGCAATCGGCGCTGCTCGAAGCCATGGCCGAACGTCAGGTCAGTGTCGGGCGCAGCACCTATGAGCTGTCGCCGCTGTTTCTGGTGATGGCCACGCAGAACCCGATCGAGCAGGAAGGCACCTATCCGCTGCCGGAAGCGCAGCTCGACCGCTTCCTCATGCACGTGAAAATCGGTTTCCCGGATGCCGCCGTCGAACGCCGCATCCTGCAGCAGGCCCGTGGCGAAGCGCTGAACGGCGAAACCAAACCGGAACGCCGCGTCAGCCAGCAGGCGATTTTCGCTGCGCGCAAGGAAATCCTCGGTCTGTACATGGCCGATGCGGTGGAGGAATACCTGGTGCAACTGGTTATGGCCACGCGCAACCCGGCCAAGTTCGACCCGGAAATGGCCGAGTGGATCGCCTACGGTGCGAGCCCGCGTGGCTCGATCGCCCTCGACCGTTGCGCACGTGCCCACGCCTGGCTGGCCGGTCGCGACTTCGTCAGCCCCGAAGACATCCAGGCGGTGCTGTTCGACGTGTTGCGTCATCGCATCAT
>NZ_QAIU01000658.1:2080-3462 GCF_003061205.1 Pseudomonas sp. HMWF006 | reverse complement strand
TGTTCCATGAAGAACGCGAACGGCCGATTTTCATCATGGTCGAGCAAAGCGCGCGGCTGTTTTTCGGTTCCGGGCTGATGTTCAAGTCGGTGCTCGCGGCGCAAGCGGCGGCGCTGATCGGCTGGGCCGCGCTGGGCCACAACGACCGGGTTGGCGGGCTGGTGTTCGGCGACAACGAGCACTACGAAATCAAACCGCGCCGCAGCAAGCAGAGCCTGCTGCAATTGCTCAACCGCCTGGTGAAGGTCAATCAGTCGCTGCATTCGGAGCGTGAGCCGGATCGTGACGCACTCGGCGTGGCCCTGCGGCGGGCACGGGAAGTGTTGCGTCCAGGCAGTCTGGTGATCGTGATCTGCGACGAGCGCGCGTTGTCCGACAGTGCCGAACAGCAACTGAGCCTGCTGTCGCGCCATTGCGACCTGCTGATGCTGCCGCTGTCCGATCCGCTGGATCACGCCCTGCCCGCTGCCGGCCTGTTACGCTTCGCCGAGCGCGGTGCCCAGCTGGAACTCGACACCCTCAATTTCGACCTGCGCCAGACCTACCGCGCCCAGGCCGAAGCGCGCATCGCCCGCTGGGAATTGCTCGCACAGAAACTGCGGGTGCTGCTGATGCCGCTGAGCACGCAAAGTGAAATGGTCGAGCAGATGCGCGAGTTCCTTAATCCGCAGCGGCCGGGGACCGGGCGATGAACGGCCTCGAACAACTGCAACCGCTGATTTCGCCGCCACCGATTGCCTTCTGGCCGCCGGCGCCGGGCTGGTGGCTGCTGCTGTTGCTGCTGCCATTGCTCGGCTATGGCGCGTGGCGTTTGCGCCGCTTCATCCCGCTCAAGAAGCGCCCGATCGTGCGCGCCGAACAGCCGCTGGACCCGGTGCGCATCGCCGCCCTCGCCGAACTCGCCCAAATGCCCAAGCCCTATGACGGTGCGCCGGCCGGGGCCTGGCTGCAACAGCTCAACGGCCTGCTCAAGCGCTTGTGCCGCAACCATTACCCTTACAGCCAGAGCCACACACTCAACGGCCGCAAATGGCTGGCGTTCCTCGATAACCGTTGCCCGGCGGCCGGCCTGACGCGCTGGATGGTCCTGGTCGAAGGCGCCTACAAACCGGAATGCAAACTCGACGACAAAGCCATCGCCGGCCTGACCCAGGCCGTCGACACCTGGATTCGCAAGCATGTTTGAGTTCGCCTGGCCGTGGATCTTTGCCCTGTTGCCGCTGCCGTGGCTGATGCGCCTTGTGCTGCCGGTGGCCGACAGTGGCGAGCCGGCATTGAAAGTCAGCTTTCTCTCGGACCTTGAAGGCCTCGCCCGCCGTCGCGCCCGGGCCAATCTGCCGGCGTGGCGTCAGCAAGCGCCGTTCATGCTGTTGTGGCTGTTG
>NZ_QAIU01000658.1:0-2070 GCF_003061205.1 Pseudomonas sp. HMWF006 | reverse complement strand
GACGTGTCCGGTTCGATGGACTTCCCCGACATGCAGTGGCAGGACGAGGACGTCAGTCGCTTGTCGCTGGTGCAGCACCTGCTCGGCGACTTTCTGGAAAGCCGCGATGGCGACCGCGTTGGCTTGATCCTGTTCGGCAGTAAGGCCTATTTGCAGGCGCCGCTGACCTTCGACCGTCACACCGTGCGGGTCTGGCTCGACGAAGCGCGGATCGGCATCGCCGGCAAGAACACCGCCATCGGCGACGCCATTGGTCTGGCCCTGAAACGCCTGCGCCTGCGTCCGGCACAAAGCCGTGTGCTGATTCTGGTCACTGACGGCGCCAATAATGGTGGCGAGATTGATCCGCTGACGGCGGCGAAACTGGCGGCCAGCGAAGGCGTGAAGATTTACCCGATCGGCATTGGCGCCAATCCCGAGGACAGCGGCTCGACCGGCCTGCTCGGAGTCAATCCGAGCCTGGACCTCGACGAGCCGGCACTCAGAGCCATCGCCGAGGCCACCGGCGGCCAGTATTTCCGCGCCCATGACGGCAAGGAACTGCAAGCGATCAAGGACACCCTCGATCAGCTCGAGCCGGTGACCCAGCAACCGACCGAGGCGCGCCCGGCGCAAGCCCTGTATCAGTGGCCGCTGGCCCTCGCCCTGTGGCTGAGCCTGTTGCTGGTCGCTCGCGAGTTGTGGCCGGACAATCCGCTGCAACGCCTGTTCACCAAGGAGCTGTATCTGCAAAGTCCGTTGCCTGACTGGCGCGAGCGCCTCAAGCGTCTGCGTCTGCGGAGGCGCCGATGATCGCGCTCTGGCCGCACTGGTTCCGTCCGTGGTGGTTGCTGCTGTTGCCGCTGCTCGGCTGGCTGCTCTGGCAACTCTGGCATCGGCAGAAACGTGCCGGGCGCTGGCAGATGATTCTGCCGCCGGCGTTTCATGCCACCCTGCTCAGCGGCGGTAATGGCCGCGACAGCAAGTTGCCGTGGGTCGCCCTCGGTGCGGCGTGGTTGCTGACCGTTCTGGCGTTGCTCGGGCCGAGTTGGGAGCGGGTCGAACAGACCAGCCAGAAACCCGCCGACCCGCTGGTGGTGATCCTCGAACTGACCCCGGAGATGCTCGCTACCGACTCACCACCGACTCGCCTGGAACAGGCGCGGCGCAAGCTGTTCGACCTGTTGCAGGCGCGCAGCGATGCGCAGACCGCCATCGTCGTCTACGCCGGCAGCGCGCACACGCTGGTGCCGCTGTCGGATGACCTGGCGACCAGTCGCAATCTGCTCGACGCACTCAAGCCGTCGTTGATGCCGGAAAGCGGCCATCGCGCTGATCTGGCCGTGAGTAAAGCGCTGGCCCTGCTGAAACAGGGCGCGCTTGGTCAGGGGCGGATTCTGTTGATCGGCTCGTCGCTGGATGAAGAAGAACGCCAAGGCATTCGCCGGGCACTGAGCGGGCAATCGCCACAATTGCTGATGCTCGGCATCGGCACCGCCGAAGGTGCGCCGATCGCCCAGGAGGACGGCAGTTTCCTCAAGGACGAACAAGGCGCGATCCGCGTCCCGCAACTGGACAGCCCGGGGCTTGCAGCCTTCCTCAACAGCGTTGGCGGCGAATACCACGCCGCGCGTCTGGACGAAAGCGACCTGGGCAGCCTCGGCCTGCTCAACGGCCCGCGCAGCTTGCGCAACGACGGCCAGACCGTGCGTCTCGACACGTGGGCCGATCAGGGTTACTGGCTGCTGTTGCCGCTGTTGTTGCTCGCCGCTTGCGCCGGGCGCCGTGGGTGGCTGTTCTGCCTGCCGCTGCTGTGGTGCCTGCCACAACCCAGCTACGCTTTTGACTTCGAGGACTTGTGGCTGCGCCCCGACCAACAAGGCCTGCACTTGCTCAAACAGAAGCGCCCGGCCGAAGCCGCACAACATTTCGCAGATCACCAGTGGCAAGGGGTAGCGTTGTACGAGGCCGGCGACTACAGTGGCGCCGCCCAGCGCTTTGCCGAGGGCAGCGATGCTCGCGCCCACTACAATCGTGGCAACGCCCTGGCGAAAAGCGGTGAGCTGGAAGCGGCCATCGACGCCTATGAAC
>NZ_QAIU01000087.1:0-4586 GCF_003061205.1 Pseudomonas sp. HMWF006 | reverse complement strand
TCTTCCGTCAGGCGCACGAACACGAAGCCGCGATAGTTGCGCACCGCCGTCACCGCACGCATGCCTTTGTGCGCCGAACAACTGCTCAGGTCGCAGTCGTCGTATTCCTTTTTCACCGGGATGCTCAGCAATTCGCCGTCGGTCTTGAACGTCCAGGCGTGGTACGGGCAACGCATGAAGCGCCCGACATTGCCGCGTGCTTCGGCCAGCACCTTCACGCCTTTGTGCGGGCAGCGATTGTGCAGGACTTTGATCTCGCCACTCTTCTGTCGAATCATCGCCAGCGGCTGTTGGGCCAGGGTGCTGGTGAAGTAGTCACCGGTCTCGGGGATCAGGCTGTCGTGGCCCAGGTAACACCAGCTCGCGGCGAAAACCCGCTGCTGTTCCTGTTCGAATAGAGACTGATCAAGGAACAGAGATTTATGCACTTCTCTGCCATTGAAATAGTTGTCCAACGGGGTGTCCTCTTCAGATCGCCAGCTTCAGGCGGGGGCTTTTCGCGCGAGATACGCAGGGATAGATCCGCGCACTGCAGGCCGCTTCCTGTTCGCTCATGATGAAGTCGCGGTGATCGACTTCGCCTTCCAGTACATCCAGTGCGCAGACGCCGCATTCGCCGCGACGGCAGTCGTAAAGCGGATCGAGCCCGGCAGCTTCCAGGGCTTCGAGCAACGACTGCTGCGGGCCGACCTCGACGCTGACGCCGGAGTCCGCCGCGTCGATGACGCAACCTTGCGCGGCGCTGTCGCGGGCGAGGTTGAACACCTCCAGATGGATCTGGTCGCGGGCCAGACCCGCGCATTCGGCATGGCTGAGTACCTCGCCGAGCATTGCCGCCGGGCCGCAGACATACAGACGGTCGTCGGCGCGCAGGTCGGCGAGCACGTCAGCGATCGCCGGACGATGGCCCGACAGGTGCAGTTGCATGCGCTCCTGAAGGTGTTCTTGCAGGTGGCTGGCGTAGACCGCGTCGTCAACGCTCTTGGCGAAGTAATGCAGGTGCGCTGGACGCTGCAGCGCAGCCAGGTGACGCAGGATGCCGGTCAACGGCGTGATGCCGATGCCGCCGGCAATCGCGATGTCGCGACCGCTGGTGACACTCAGCGGGTAGTTGAAGGTGTTTAACGGGCCTTCCAGTTCCACGCTGTCATCGACGGCCAGGGCGCGGATGTACTGGCTGCTGACGGAATCCGGCGAGAGGCGGATGGCGAAGGTGAACCGGCCGTCCCCGGCCTCGTCCAGATGCACGGTCGAATAATGCCGAGGATCATTCAGCCCCGGGATCAGCCATTTGAAATGCGCACCGGCGTGGCTCATCGCGATCAGCGAAGCCGGGCCGCTGACGGTGACTTCCTTGATTGACGCCGAGAGCATCCGGCAATGTGTGACGGTGAACTTCATGCAGGCGTTTCCTGGCTCAGCGGTGTTTCGTGCAGGTACAGCCACTGAACGTCGTGGTGCTGGACCCGCAGGATCGCGACCGAAATGCGCGAGGTTTCGCGCTGGTTCAGGCGATGGGTTTCCTTGTAGCGCAGCGCCACGGTCGTGCCTTCGTGCCAGACCGTGTGCAGATCGCTGATCAGGATTTCCAGACCTTTGCGGGCACCGACCGCGCCGGTGAACAGTTGCTCGACCTGCGCGCGGCCGACGATGGCGGCCGCGGTGGTGACCATGCTGAAGTGCTCGGCGAACACCGCCATCAGCGGCGCGACGGTGGCGGCTCCGGTGCCGTCGGCATCGGTGAAGACGCGGTGAATCAGGTCATGCACGTGGTGAATACTGTGTTGCGCTCGTTCAACCAGGTTGTTGTTCATGGCATTCCTTTGGAGGGTTCAATTGACTCATCTGAAACAGCGGGAACAGTCCGACCAGCGCCGCAATCGCGAACGTCGCGTGGTAGGCCGCCGTGGTATCGAACTGCTTGAGCAGCACATTGAAGATCATCAGAAACAGCGCGGCACCGAGGCTGAAGGACATCTGCCGGTTGATGTTCCAGATCACGCTGGCCTTGTGCGTGTCGCCGCCGGCAAAGTCCATCAGCGAGGTGGTCTGCGCGGTGTTGGCGCCGATGCCGCCGCCGATGCCCATCAGGCTGTAGGCGATTACGATCACCCACAGGTCCGTCGGCGCATTGACCAGCATCAGCGTGGCGATGCCGGCGCTGTGCAACAGCATGCCGAGGGTGAACAGGCGTTTGGCGCCGACCCGGTTGTAGACCCGACCGCAAATCGTCATCGCGATGAAGGCGCCGATGGCATAGAGGATCATGAACATCCCCGTCAGCCGGGCGCTGAAGTGCAGGGTGTTCTGCAGAAAGAAAATGCTCATCAGGTTGACCCCGGTGAACACGCCGGGAATCGCGTAATAGATGAAGATCGAGGTGCTGAGTTTTTTGCTTTTGAGCAGATTCAGTTCGATGATCGCGTTGTTGCAGCGCCGGTAGTGCAGCAGGTACAGGGCGATGAACAGCAGGCCCGCCGCCACGCAGATCAGCGCGGCCATTGCCGGATAATCGCCGCCATACAGCGACATGCCCATCAATAGACTGGCCAGCGCGGCGCTGACCAGCAACAACCCTCGGATGTCCGGACGCGGCAGGCTGGCGGGCTTGGCTTCCTTGATCCAGAACCACGACAGCCCGGCGGCGATCAGCGAGAACGGGATGTTGCTGTAGAACACCCAGCGCCACGAACTGCTGTCGACGATGATGCCGCCGACCGTCGGCGAAATGGCCGGTGCAATCAGCGCGACCGCCATCACCAGCGTGGAAATCTTCGCCCGTTGCTCACCCTGGAACAGGTTGAAGGTCAGCGCCTGGCCCACCGGAATCAACAGACCACCACCGATGCCCTGGAGGAAACGCCAGATCACCAGTTCATGGAAACTGTCGGCCATCCCGCACATCCACACTGCACCGCTGAAGACCAGCATCGACAGCGTGAGAATTTCGCGGCTGCCAAAGCGCCCCGCCAGCCAGGTGCTCACCGGAATAATCAGGGTCAGGCCGAGAATATATGCATTGGCGACCCACGCCACCGACGAAGTACTGACTTGCAAAGTTGCCGATATACTCGGCAATGCCACAGCCGACATAAAGATGTTTATACAGTCAATAAAAAAGCCGATCAGAAAGATCAGCGCGATCTTATAGCGATAGTTCATGTTGTATCCCCTTTGCCGCGCAGCATAGGGGCGATGGACTTGAAGTGTCGATACGACTATGCTTAAAACAATGTTTGACGGGATTTAACAGTGAGCCATAGCGCGATGCACTCTCATCTTAATCGGGTCCAGACGTTTCTTGCGGTGGTGGATTTTGGTTCTTACACCAAAGCCGCGAATTACCTGAGTATCAGCAAAGCCATGGCCAGCCTGCATGTCAAGGCGCTGGAAGAAGTCTTGTCGGCCACGCTATTGATCCGCAATACCCGCAATATATCGCTGACCGAAATAGGGCAGGAGTTTTATGAGGAGTTCAAGGGTATTGTCGCGGATATTGATAATGCCTTTGATAATGTCCTGAAAGGTAATAACCGGGTCTCCGGAAAGTTGCGGATAAGTTCAACCAGCGAGTACGGTGAAAAATATATCCTGCCGTTGATTCCGCTGTTCTCCGAGCGTTATCCGGAAATTCGCCTGTGCTATAACTTCAACTCTTCGTTGAACGATCTGGTCGCGGAAAAGCTCGATCTGGTAATTCGCCTGGGCAACTTGGCGGACTCCGCGTTCAAAAGCCGCAAGCTCGCGGATTATGAAATCGTGTTGGTGGCCACCGAGGCATTTCTCGCCCGCCATCCGGTAAACGAACCGCAGGACCTGAACAACGTGTCGTGGATTGCCAACAGCAATTTGCAGGCGCCGACCCAATGGACGTTGCGCGATAGCCAGGGGCAGGGGGTCGAGGTCAGCGGCACCAGCCACTTCGAATCGAACTCCTCGACGGCGATTCGTTCGATGACCCTGTCGTCACTCGGCGTTTCAGTGCTGCCGGTCTGGGTGGTCGCCGACGACATTGCCAGCGGGCGTTTGCGGCGCTTGCTGCCTTCGTATTCGCTGCCGTCGCAATCGATCAACGTGGTGTTCCCCAACAGCCCGCATCTGCCGCACAAGTCGCGGGCGTTCATTGATTTTCTGCTGTTGCATCTGGCCCAGTGAGTCAGTGATGCATGGTGGCGAGGGGATAAATCCCCACGCCACGGCTCTGCAGATGTGAAAAAGCCCCTGAATCTCACGATTCAGGGGCTTGTCATGCAAGTGATGTCTTGGGAATCAGGCCGCTTCGATCTTGCGATTCAGCTCGACCTTGCCCAGATACGCCGCCAGTTTCTCCTGTTCGGCCGGGGTGGTGAACAGCCCCAGCTTGCTGCGACGCCACAGGATGTCATGGGCCGTCGTCGCCCACTCTTCGCTGCACAGATAATCGACTTCACGGGTGTAGAGCCCGCCGCCCAGGTGTTCGCCCATGTCGGCGAGGCTGTCCACGCCTTCAAGCATGCGCCAGGTGCGGCTGCCGTAGGTGGTGGACCAGCGGCGGGCGATCTCGGTCGGAACGAAGTCGAACTTGTCGCGAATCTGCGCGCACAAGG
>NZ_QAIU01000657.1:2070-2394 GCF_003061205.1 Pseudomonas sp. HMWF006 | reverse complement strand
ACCCAGCGTCGATAACTCCCACGACTGCGGAAAATGCCCCAACGTGTAGCCGCGAGCGCGTAGCTGACTTTCCACCTGCGGGCCGCTGGCGCCGGGGCCGAACGTCGCCAGTTGGCTGGCCTCGTCGAGGTCGCTCAGGCGATTCATCCGCACCAGCGACACCGTCACCACCGGCCGCGTCGAATCCGGCGGATTGATGTGCCCGGCCACCGAGGTGCCGCCGCCGTAGGGAATCAGGCACAGGTCCTGTTCATGGGCGAGCGCCAGCAATTGGCGGATCTGCTCGGCGGTTTCGGGAAACGCCACGGCGTCGGGATAGTTGCC
>NZ_QAIU01000657.1:1189-2060 GCF_003061205.1 Pseudomonas sp. HMWF006 | reverse complement strand
TTCGCGCAGCGCCAGCCAGTCCGGCAGGCTCTGGCCGCGGGCATGCAGCAGGCGGTCATGGGCATCGACGCTGTACAACGCGTGCTGCGCCAGCCGCGAGGCCGGCACCCGCGCCAGTGCCGACTCCAGTGAGGCATCCGGCAGCGCGCGCCCGGCCCCCAGCCGTTCGTTGAGAAAACTCGCGCCCTGGGCCGGCAGTTCGACCACCGTGCCTGCCTCTCCCCAGCCGTTCCAGCGTCGCATGCGTGTGTCCTTCTTTGCCGTCGGATCATGGATGTTTCAGGCCTCCATACTAGCCAGCGGCCGCCCGGTGTCACGGTCGTATCCGGCCAGTTCATGTAGCCAATTGAGTCAAACGTCGCGCAAGCGTCAGGCATTTACTTTAGTTGCGGTTTGCACTTACCTTTCAGGCTATTCGTCTGCCCATGCCGCCGTTGATCAAAGGATCGGGATCATGCAATCGCTCGGCTTCACCTCAGTGCCGCCCCTGCTCAAATACCTGCGCCATGCCGAACAACTGGGCATGGCCATCGAGCCGGCATTGACGGCGGCCGGGTTGCAGGCGCAGCAACTGAGCGACAACACCCTGCGCTTGCCGGGTGAGGCTCATGAAAAACTGCTCGATTATTTCTGCGAACACTCGGGCGACCCGCTGTTCGGGCTTAACGCAGCGAATTTTGTCCTGCCCAATTCCTGGAGCGTGCTCGGTTACATCACCATGAACTGCGCAACGCTGGGCGATGCCATGAGCCGGATCATGCCGTTCGAGAAACTGGTGGGCGACATGGGCGTCAGCCGCACCGAGGTGCAGGACGGCCATGTGCACCTGATCTGGACCTGCCGCTATCAGCGCCCGCGCATTCGCCGGCAT
>NZ_QAIU01000657.1:111-1179 GCF_003061205.1 Pseudomonas sp. HMWF006 | reverse complement strand
GATACGCAGATGTCGCCGGCCGCTGTGTGGCTGGAGCATGCGCGCCCGGACGAAGTGACGCTGGCGCAATATGAGCAGTTCTTCGATTGTCCGGTGTTGTTCGATCAGCCCTATTCGGCGCTGATCGTGCCGTTAGCGTACTTGCAGTTGCCGTTGCGCCAGGCCGATGCGCAATTGCTGCGCACGCTGGAAGAACATGCGATGGGGTTGATGGCGACGCTTGAGGATGCGTCGCTGGAACAGCAGGTGAAAAGCATCCTGCGGCAGTTGCTCAAGGAGGGGTTGCCGCGCAAGGAACAGGTCGCCGAACAACTCGCTGTTTCCGTGCGCACGTTGCAGCGGCAATTGCATCAGGCGGGGACGTCGTATCAGCAGATCCTCGATGATTTGCGCCAAGAGCTGGCCGAGCATTATCTGTTGAACAGCACGTTGCCGATTCAGGACATTGCGCAGTATCTGGGGTTTACCGAACCGCGGTCGTTTCATCGCACGTTCAAGAGTCGGCGGGGGATGCCGCCCGGCGAGTTTCGGCAGATGCATCGGGGGTGATTGTTCCGGCCTCTTCGCGAGCAAGCTCGCTCCCACAGTTGCTCTCGGCTGCTCACAAATTCGATGTTCACTGCAGATCCATTGTGGGAGCGAGCTTGCTCGCGAATGCGCCAGCTGCAGCACCCAATTCCTACAGGTAAATCTTCGATACTTGAGCGCAATAAACATCCCGCATCACAGGTGTTTAAAGACACTCAGCGTTACGCGAAACAGCCCACAAATCCTTGCGCCACTGCCTACGCCTGCGCCAGAATCCGCCGGCTTGTGCGCCCAGGGCTTGCTGCGTAACTTCAATCGGGTCACTGATTCCCAGTGATCGGGTTTAGTAGCCCGTGGTAATTCTGCTGGTCGTACTTTCATCACAGGTGCTCTCGTACCTGAGCTTGATGGTGGCTGTACGTAGGGCGCTTCGGCGCGCCGGCTTAAGCTGAGTTCCCCGGTCTACTAACCTGCGTACAGCTGCCTCCCTTCCGTTTAGTAGCAGAAGGGTTGAAGCTCAATGAAGGGAACACAGCTTAT
>NZ_QAIU01000657.1:0-101 GCF_003061205.1 Pseudomonas sp. HMWF006 | reverse complement strand
CTGGTGGAAAACGTGCTCGGCTCGTGGCTGCAATATGCTCGCTGGATTGCCGATACGCAGATGTCGCCGGCCGCTGTGTGGCTGGAGCATGCGCGCCCGGA
>NZ_QAIU01000086.1:0-13710 GCF_003061205.1 Pseudomonas sp. HMWF006 | reverse complement strand
TCACACGCCGTTGTCGAGCCTGAGTCGACACCTCCCGCCGTTTACGTCTTGTTCGCGCAATATGCATTCATGGCCGCAGGCCTGGTTCCGGCGATGGTCTTTCTGGTTGATTACGTGGCGCGTGGGCTCGGCGCCGGAGCGCATGTCGGTGCGCTGGTGTGGGTGATGTATGGCCTGGGCGCGATTGTCGGGCCGGTGAGTTACGGCTTTCTCGCCGACCGGTTTGGCGCGCGCGCGAGTATTCGAGCGGTGCTGGTGGTGCAAGCGATTGCCCTTGGATTGCTGGCGGTTACCCAGTCCTTCCTGGGGTTGGCGTTGTTGGCGGTGATCATCGGCTCATTCCCGCCAGGCATCGTGCCACTGGCGCTGGCGCGGGTGCATGAACTGGTGCCGGAACATCACCGCCAGCAGGTCGCCTGGAGTCGCGCCACGGTCTCGTTTGCCACCTTTCAGGCGCTGGCCGGTTTTGCCTATTCGGCGCTGTTCAATGCCACCGGTGGTCATCACGCATTGCTGTTCCTGATCGCTGGCGGCGCGATTGTCGTCGCGATATTGCTGGAGTTCGCGACCCATATCGGGCGCCGCACACACCCGCTGGCACACGTCTGCTGCGACTGACGGGAATCTTTGCGGCCCTGGCGCCTCCCATCTACACACCCTTTGCGAAGAGGTCTCACCATGTCTTTACCCAATGAAATGACGCGCATCGAAATCACCGAACCCGGTGGTCCCGACGTTCTGCAACCCAAACGTGTACCGTTGCCGGTGGCCGCCGAGGGCGAGGTGCTGATCCGCGTGCATGCCGCCGGCATCAATCGTCCGGACGCCCTGCAGCGTGCCGGCAAATATCCGATGCGACCGGGCATGAACCCGATCCCCGGCCTGGAAGTGGCCGGTGAAGTGGTCGCACTCGGAGCCGGCGTGGCCGCGTTCGCCGTGGGCGATCGAGTCTGTGCGCTGACCAATGGTGGCGGTTACGCCGAATACTGCACGGTTGCGGCCGGCCAGACGCTACCCATCCCCGACGGACTCGACTGGGTCCAGGCCGCCGCGATCCCGGAAACCTTCTTTACTGTGTGGGCCAACCTGTTTGGCCTCGGCGGCGCCAGCCGTGGGCAACGCGCGCTGATTCACGGGGGCACCAGCGGCATCGGCACCACCGCATTGATGCTGTGCCGCGAATTCGGCATCGAAGCCTTCGCCACCGCCGGCAGCCCTGACAAATGCGCAGCGATCCGCGAGCTCGGCGGCCAGCCGATCAACTACCGCGAAGAGCATTTCGCCACGGTCATTGCCGAGAAAACCGCTGGTCAGGGGGTGAATGTCATTCTGGATATCATGGGCGGCTCGTACCTCAACGATAATGTCAGCGCGCTGGCGATGGACGGCCACTTGGTGATGCTCGGTTTCCTCGGCGGCGCCCGGGCCAATGACGTCGATCTACTGGCGATCCTCGGCAAACGCGCGGTGGTGACCGGCTCGCTGTTGCGTCCGCGGACCACGGCGGAAAAAGCCGCAATTGCTGCGCAACTGCGCGAACACGTATGGCCGGCGTTGTCTGCCGGGCGCTGCCTGCCGATCATCGACAAGGTCTATTGGCTGAACGAAGCGGCTCAGGCCCATGCACACATGGAAGCCGGCGACCATATCGGCAAAATCGTCCTGCGGGTGACCTGAGCCGTCGCAGCATTTTGTAATCGTTGCCCGTGGACAGTGGTCGAAAAATATCCCGCACGGGCCGAGGCATCTGGTAAAAAGCGTTCTTTGTCTGTACCCGGGTGAAACGTTTAATGTGGCTCTCGTTCATGACTCGTCTGCGTCGCCGCCGTTTGGCGTTCGCCTGCATGGCCGCGTTGGTTATCGGCGTGCCGACGAGTTGTGCCGTACTGGAACATACCGAGCGCAAACTGCTGTTTCGCATAGAACCGGGCACCGCTGGCTGGTATCACGGGTTACCCGATAGCGTGCAGGAGCTGGACCTGCAACCCAAGCGCTTCAAGGCCGGGCAGAACATCCATGCCTGGTGGTGGCCGGCGGAAAAAGCCAATGCGCCGGCCATTCTCTATTTGCACGGCGTACGCTGGAACCTGACGGGCCAGCTGTTTCGCATCGAGCAATTGCGCGCAGCAGGCTATTCGGTGCTGGCCATCGACTACCGTGGCTTCGGCCAGAGCAAGGGCGACCTCCCATCGGAAACCAGCGTTTACGAAGATGCACGCGTGGCGTGGGAGCGCTTCAAACTGTTGCAACCGGATCCGGAGAAACGCCTGATCTACGGCCACTCCCTGGGTGGCGCCGTGGCCATCGACCTGGCGGCCGAACTTGGCCAGGACGCCGCGCGTCATCAAACACCCCTGCCAGTGCGCGGACTGGTGATCGAATCCACCTTCACCTCGCTGGCAGATGTCGCAGCCGCCGTGGCCAACACCTCGTTGCCCGTGCGCTGGCTGCTGTCGCAGAAGTTCGACTCCATCGACAAGATCGCCGACATTCATATTCCGCTGCTGGTAGTGCATGGTCTGGCCGACGCGTTCGTGCCGTCGCGCTTCAGTGAGCAACTCTTCAACGCCGCGCAACAACCGAAACGGCTGTTGCTGGTACCGGGAGCCACGCATAACAACAGCATGGCGTTGGGTGGGCAAAATTATCGCAAGGCCATCAATGCGCTGATGCAGTCCCGGCCTTTACCGCGTGTGGCAGGCCCGGCGCTGGTGAAAGGCTCCCGCGACTCCTGACCTGCCATCAGTCGCTTGAATCAAAAAAATTGCAGCATCGGCTGGCAATTCAGCGCTCCAGGGCTTTGCTGGATGGAGTCACTCCAAGGCGCAAGCTTCGGCGCACCCAGCCGCGCTTCGCCCTACTGCCTATTCGGGAGCCCATCATGAGAATCAACCCGTACCTGATCTTCAACGGCGACTGCCGCGCCGCCTTCACGTTCTACGAACAAGCCTTGCAAGGAAAACTCGAGGCAATGATGACCTTCGGCGAAACCCCTGCCGCCGAGCATGTCCCCAAAGAACACCACCACCTGATCATCCATACGTGCCTGAAGGTTGGCGACCAGATGATCATGGCCTCCGACACCACCCCCGATCGCCCGACCCAGGGCATGAGTGGTTGCTCGATCTCGCTGAACGTCGATAGCATTGCCGAGGCCGAACACGTGTTCAACGCACTGGCCAGCGATGGTCGCGTCGACATGCCGCTGGAAGCCACCTTCTGGGCTGTGCGCTTTGGCATGTTGGTCGATCGCTTTGGTGTGCCGTGGATGGTCAATTGCGAAAGCGAAAAATAACGCCCACGGTCCATCAGGCATAAAAAAGCCCAACCGGTTCAGGTTGGGCTTTCGGTTTTAGCGCTGCGCCAATTCATGCCGCACGCATTGTTCGTAATAGGTCTGTTTGACCGCCGCAGGCTTGAGCTTCGAAGTGCTGTTGTACGTCTGTTCGGTAATCCCCATCGCGGTCATGCGCATCCACGGCTGCTGGAATTTGCGCACCTGCAGTTGCTTGCGCGCGCCATACAACGAAATACCTGACAACTTGGACTGCTGCGCTCCTGCGGCAATTTCAGAACCCCAGGTGCAGGCGAAACGGTGACTCTTGCTTAATTCCTTCGCCTGGACTCCCGAGGCGAGGACAGCCAGGGAAAGCGTTGCAACGGTTATGACAATCGTCCGCATATAGCCAACCTAACCTTTTGAAAAAAGGCGAGTTTGACGAGAGCCGAGCAACTCGGGGGCCAGCAAATTGCCGCCTCGCTGACGACTGTCGCTCCGCAGCCCAAGGATCCCTGGAAGAGATCCTCGAAACTGCGCGTCTGCAAAAGCCTCAGGACAGCTGCGCTTCCCGCGTCTGTACGCTGGCCTTTGCACTGGCCAGCAGCTGACGGGCGACGTCAAAGTAGGGTCGATCGCCCCAAAGTGCCTGATCCCCCACGATGTACAGGTGTTTTTTGGCCCGCGTCACAGCGACGTTCAGCAGGTTCGGACTTGAAGCAGCCCAGTCAATCGCCCCCAAACGACGGGAATCGCAGCCCAGCACAAAGAACACGATATCGGCTTCCTTGCCCTGGAACGTGTGCACCGTGCCAATACAGGTACTGACCCACGAAACGAGATTGGTCGGGACCTGCACATCCGCCGGCAATGCCGCCCTCCATACCTGCTTATCTTCCAGCAGACTGACCAGGCCGGCCTTAACCTCGCGGAACGGGGTGATAATGAACACCGGCGGCAGTTCGGTTGCGCCTTCACTGGTAACGGACAAGTAGAGTCTGATCAACTCAGCCAGCAACCGTTGCCCCTGAGCCTGGATGTACTTGGTGCCGTCCTGCGATTCGCCGCTTACATTCCACCAGGCACTGACCCCCAGTATCGGGTGGGCGGTAATGGTCGAGTCCTTGGCATGTTGCATACGCTTGGCGTAGGCAATGCGGTTGGAGATCTCGAACATGGGATTGTCACACCGGCGATGCATGACCAGTGGAATGCCAATGTACTTCTCGGGATCCAGCGGGTGCGTGACGCCCTGCCCGTAGCCTCGATCAGCAAAGGTTTGTACCGAATGACTGTCAATGGCGTAGCGTGAGCGCGAATCGCCGAGCCAGAATGTCCCCAATTGCTCCAGCAGCCGGGTGGACTGCGTCACAACCGGTTCAATCTGCAACGGGTCGCCGACCACCACCACGTGCCTGGCCCGCATGATTGCTCCCACGGCGGCTTGTGGCGGAGCCTGACCGGCTTCATCAATGATCAACCACCCGAGGTCTTCCGCACCCAGTCCGGCAAACTGTGCGCGAATCGAGGCGAACGTGCTCGACACCACGGGTGTCAGCATGAAGAACCATTGCCACAGGGCACGGCGAGCAGGCGTTAAAGGCTGGCGCTCGAGCATCGCGGTCAGCGCGAAAATCAGGCTAGGGCTCGCCACTTCCAGAAAAAATGCTTCGTGCAACGTCATCGCCGCAACAAACAAATCGCTGCGGGCTTCGTTGAACCGGCTGCCCTGCCAGAACGCATGAGTCTGGTTGGCCTTGCTGTCCAGCGGTGTGCCGTCCCACAGATGGACGTCACACTCCGCGATCAATCGGGGCAGGTCCAGCAACTCACGCTCGAACTCCCGTACTGAATCAAGTTTCGTGCAGGCGTCCAACCATTGTTTATAGAGCCCTTTGCGAAACCACTGTGCCAGCCAGCGAAAGAACGACGGCCCCAGCTTTCGCTCGATCGCCTGCTGCTGACTTTTCAGGCGTTCGATCTGACGCGCAACCCCTTCAATCAGTACAGTCAGATTCTGCGGGCACAGGTCCGGTGCCGACGGCCACGTCGCCTTGATGGCAGGAAACGCCTTTTGCAACCGCTCATACAATTCGGCAAGCACCAGCAAACGATCACGCTGCTTATCGTGTACCTCGCGCGCCTTGAGGTAGCTTGCCTTGGCACTTTTGAAATCCGCTCGGCCTTTACCGGAACGATAGCGCCAATAGGTCATCGCACCGACGTCATCCCAACTGGCAAAGTCAACCTTGTCCTTATTCAGAAACTGCTCGCCAGGCTTGTCCGCTGGCGTGGCGGCACGGTTGACAAAAATATCGCGGAATCGTCGACGATTGCTTTTCTTGCCCAGTGCCGCCGACACCAAACCCCAGACAGGTTCGGGCGTGACCCACGGTTTACTGTTTCGAGTACCCGCATAGCGGGTCGCCACTTCCTTGAAGTAACCCCAGTCGGCAAGCTTGGCACCATCGACGCCTTTGAGTTGCGGCAACTCCAAGGACAGGTTCTCCACCGCACCATTGTTCGTGGACGCGACCACCATTTCAAAACCGGTCAACGCTTCAGACAAGAGCGGAATCGAAAAACTCTTATTGCCGAACACCGCAGTCACGCACGTTTTACTGACACCATCTTCAGCCTTCTCCAATCGAGCCAAGGCATCCGCCCGCTCGACCACCAGATGTGCGATCAGGTCCCGTAGCAATGTCGTCTTGCCGGTGCCCGGTGGTCCATTGACTGCCAGTACTGCGCCCGTGGCCATTTCGCGCATGCTGTTCAGCGCAAACTGCTGCATCAACGATTGGATGTGCCTGCTTTGCGCTGGCCAGCGGCCGGTGATGCCTTTTTTCGGGTGCAGTGTCGCTTGAATCGTCTGCTGGCCAATCGCGGTGTCCAGATCAGTTTTCTGCTGGTCGACCATCGACAGATAAGCCTGCAAGGCCCGTGGCGGCTGATCACTGTTCAGCAAATGTTTTGCCTGAGCAAGATCATGCACATAGAAGCTGTTGAGGATCGCCAAATCATCGACTGACGCCACTTCCGGCGTACTGTCAGCGTCTGCCTCCGATGTTGAGGTTTCGGTTGGCGTATCGCCAGGCTTGGGTAGCGGCCAGATATCCAGATAAGCCAGCTCTGCCTCTGGCGAGGCGAAGCCAGCCCATTCAACCACGCGCTGGGCAACTTCCGTCACCCATTGCGCTCCCGGCAGCTCTCCTTTATGACGCGACCAGTCATCGGCAAGCGTACGTTTGAGCGTTCGCACACTGTCGTCAAAACTCACTGCACACAGGGCACCGATATCCTGCTTGCACAACCGGCCAAGAGCCCAGGGCAGCGCAGAAACACTGAGGCCTTCGAAGTCGGGTTTACCGTTCGGATCAAGCGTCAGCCTGGCGTAACACGTCAGACCGACCGGCGCCATTTCGCCGTCCCGTACACGATTTATTTCACTGGTCAGAGGGCCGTCGACGTATTCCTCTATCAGCCGCGTGGCGTGGGATACATCGAACGGCAGCAGGTAGAGAACGCGGCGACGATCAAGGTACTGCTCCCACACGCCGTCTGCCAGGGACCGTTCACTGACCCGTTCGACGCTGCGCGAAGCCCTGGATTTTTCGAGGACCTTGTCCAAGTCATAGGCATTGAAAAACTCAACGCTGTGCCAAAAATCCAGCACGCGTTCGTGGTCGGCCATCGTCATGATGAATAAAAAATCCCTTACAAATTCCAACCTGAAGACACAGCGACCGCAGTTACCACACGAGGATAAAAGCAGGTCAGCCCGATAAGATGGCGAACAAGGTATCAGTAACCGTCCAGCACGCAAGTGCGGCGCCGCCGCTTTTCACACTCAGCGTTGCAGCATGAAGACTGTGTGTTCGAACCATGCCCCCCCACACCGCTCTTTAATGCCACTCGTCAGCCACGCTGCACCTTCACCAGAGATCCCCCATCAAACCAGTACATTCCTCGTGCTGGGAGCATCATCATGAACAAGACAATCGTAGCGCTCGGCTTGGCAGGTCTGCTTTCTACTTGCCCGCTACTGGCCTTCTCCGCAGACAAAAGTGCTGGATCAGCCGCCCCGCCTTCCGGTATTCCCGGTATCAACCAAGGTGGCTCTGAATCCAATAAGGACAAGGCGGACAAGAAGGGAGAGGAGTCATCTGGCTCCAACTCAGGGGCGGAGAACCATGAAACAGAGAAAGATGCAGCGACTTCGAGTGATTCCCAGGACATCAAGAAAGCGCCTAAACCTTAACGTTGCGGGATCTCGCAGCTTGACGTGAACTGCAGCCTTCTCAGGCAAAAAAATAGCCCGGCCAAATGCGGGGATTTTTTGTTCGCCTCAAACTTGATCCTTCTTGGCGTCGATCTACACTCTCTCGCACCGGCAGTAGCTCGTAACGGTGTTTTCTTGGGCCTCGTCTCACAGATATAAGGCTCGTGGGAAACTTTTTAGGAATGGATTCCGGAAACCATCGAATAAACGGGGCGTACTCCGAAAAGCCAAATGAGTAGGAATTTTAAATAGGGAGATTTAATTCATGACAGCTCAAGAACATCTTGTAGGTGGATGGACCCCTTATCACAAACTGACACCAAAGGATCAGGAGGTCTTCAAAGCAGCTTTGGAGGGCTTCGTAGGTGTTAGCTACACGCCTGAAGAGGTTTCTACTCAGGTCGTGAATGGCACCAACTACCGTTACCAGACAAAAGCTACGCTCCCAGGCTCACAAGACAGCTGGCAGTCGATCGTAGAGATTTACGCGCCTATCAACGGTAAGCCTCACATCACTCACATCCAGAAAATCTAACACTGTAATAAACTTCGGGTCCTTACATTCATGGGGCCCGAAGTCTGATTAGCGCCCTCACGCCAACCCTCCTTTGCGTTAACGAATATCGTGTTGACTTCTCGACTCGATCTCCGTGATTCCCCTGCTCCGTGGTGGCGGGCGTCGATGGTTCACGCTGCGCGCAGCGTGCCGGGCCGAAGCCTCCGCCCTTCTCCGCAAACACCGTGGTTGCGACTACTGCAAAGACGACATGGGGCGGTACGAACTGCCTTGCCGCCTCCATCACCCTGATATGTCGAGGCAGTTCAGGAAGCGCTGCGGCAGGAACAGCAGCAGGTGGCTGCATCAATCATTTCTGATCGGAAGATCTGCCAATCTCCTCACGTGTAGGCATCGTCCAGTCAGAGGCTCTTTTTTCGTAGATTGATGGTTCTGGCTTTGGCGTTTCGTAACAGAAGGCTAAAAAATAGATAACCAGTGACAACGCCCCAACGCCTGCACGCCCAAGGGGATCCGCGTCTTTGGAGAGACGTCCGCCAGGTGCAACGTGGATCGTCGCCCCCCGAATGTATGCAAACACTGCCTGACCGAAAAACACCTGCAAAATAAGCACTGTCCAAAAACTCTTCCAGTCTCCTGCGAATCGAGCAAATGCGTTTATAAGCGAGGCCGTCGACATCAACAGCAGTAACAAAAGCTGATAGCGCCTCAAAAACTTCATAGTTCCGTTTTGCAAATTCAAAACGCTTTCTCCAATCAATGAACTTTTAACTTGGCGTAGACAGGTACCTGAGTCGGCGTATCAAAGCAGGCCAACGCCTGCACAATGAAGCGCTTCACCTCATCTTTCAGGGCTGCCATATGGGTTCATTCCGTCAAGGTCCTGTCAAGGATCAGGCCGACTTGAGCAGACAGGTTCCGCAGGCCCTCGATATGTTCAATTTCCCCACCTCAGCAGGATTGTTTGCAGCGTCCACCAGCTCTTGAACCGCCGGGCTTGCACCGTAGCGACGCACCACACCGACGAACTCTTCAACGTCGTGTCCGCGCATCTCAAGCTTGGGCAAACCGTCTTGGGTGAAAGCTGGCTGACCGTACTTATCCGTCGCCTGGGTGATGTGATACAGCTCGTGTTCAACCAAGGCGCAGAAGTCAGCGTCGGAACAGTCGGCGCAGTAGTCGGCAGCCAGAGTGATGATGAAGGCCGGCATGTCGCCGAACCAATCCATCATCTGCTGCTCCATTCGGGCCTTCTGCCAGCCGCCGGCGCGGAAGGCTACCTGCTCGGCCTGTCCGACGACTGTGCGCCCCTTTTTCGTGAAGGCAGCAGATGCCCACATCACCCGAATGTCCGCATCGTTCAGATGGGCGTGGTCTTCGTTGTGGATGCTGCCGGTGTCAGCAAGGATCTGGGACTGCAGCCACTCCCACACCTCGGGAGCCGGGGTCAGGCGAATACCAAAGTCCGATTGCTCTGATAATTCGATAAGCGACAAGGGAGGGTATGGCCTATCCATGGATCACCCTGAGCTTGAAATGGTGGCTAATTGCCTGTATTTGTGTGCGCCTTTTTATTCGTAAGGACACTTATCCGCATGTTTTTTGCTCATGTTCGCCCCGCTGCAGCCTGCCTGCTTGCTGCCGCAACTCTCTTCGGATGCGTTGCTATTCCAGAAGAGACCTGGACCAACTTGGGTCCGTCTAATCTCGTCACCGAGGCTGGAAAAATTGTTTGCTACACAGATGCCAACATTATTGATGGCAAGCGGATTGTAGGTACTCTGTGCGCCACTCCGCGCTCGGGCTTTCTGAGCGATGGCGAGCCACAAGTTCTCGCAGGGGTGAATTACCGTCAACCGTTCCGAATAGACCTCAGTAAAGCCACAAAGGGCGAACAACTGCCATTCGGTGACAAGACGGGCCTTCTTGAATGCGCGCCAGATGAGGCCGACGGGGAAAAGTCCACCCCCGTGAAATTCTGCAAGGTAACAATCAATGGACAGGCTCTAGTCAGCGCTAAGATTACCTTCGCATACAAGTAACCAAGTCAAAGCCGCAGTAACCCTGCGGCACACCTCGGCCGTTAAATCCTTAACTGCGGCTACGCGCCCCACTGCGCTTTATAGGCCGCGACGTGATTAGGAAAGACATCAGCATATGCTGGGTACTCAATACCTAGCACGACCACTTCCATTTCATCCGTCTCAGAATTAATGGAGTAGTCAGCAATAGACGCACCGGAAGCAGGAACCTCCACTCCGTCTACGCGCACCATAAACTTGAAATGACGCTGATCACGCTGGGTAGAGGCCCTAACCCGTTCCTGGATACCGGAATATCCTGGACCGGGAATGAAGACACCGTGTGCAACCCCCATGGGTGGATCGCCATGCTCCAGCTCGGACCATCCGATATGCTGCCCATTACTGAAAATCTCGAATCGCGGCATGAGGCACCTAGAAAATCTGAATGAATTTCTTGCAGAGTAACTCAGCAGCCAGCATTACCGAATGTCGCTAGACAATTTGCTGAGTCACGAAAAGTGTCGCGACTTACTCTGCCTTGCGGTTCGGCAACTTGAAGTCAGTCACCCGATCCTCGATGTTGCGGATCTTCTCCACGCCTAGGAAGCCAACCCAGCCGCCGGCGAAGGTAGCCATGCTCTGGGGCAGGCAGAAGAAGTCCAGTCCGCTTATGATGGTCAGTGTGAGGCCGCCGCAAATGGCGCCCTCCACCAGCATCTGGCGACGAGTACCGCCACCGTAAGTGATCCGCAACACGGCCATAGCGCAAGACAGCACAGCCGCATAGAGGATCAGCGAATGCTGGCTCAACCACGCAAGCGCTATCGCCCATGTGTCTGGTTTGTCTGGCATCTCGGTTCCTCCCCGTCAGGGAGTGGTGGTCATTTAGCAGGCATCACCTGCAGATTTGAATCAGCTCCAACGGCACTCCCAACTCAGAGCAATGGGTGTGGCGGCTGAGATGGGTGCCTTCTTCAGGTGTGACAATCGACCCGAAAAATTGGACCCGTGACTGGTTGGGATTGTGGGACTCCCTGATAGAAGTCATTAAGGAAGTGGATATTCAGACGCGGCAACCACCATGGCAGGTGATCCACGGGAAAAAAGATCAAGAAGCAGCATAATTACGTTTAAATGACGGCGTTTTGAGAATACTTTTCCCATAGTGCACGAGTAACGCGAAACGCACATGAACCCACGAACCCGGCCAAGCGCCGGGTTTTTATGGCCAAAATTCCCTAGGCTCTGCTTGAATCTCCATTTTTTGTGCTCGATTTCAATGTCTACACTTATCTAGCGAACATTTACGTCGTTAGCTGGGGAGTAGGCATGAAAAGAGATTTGGTTTTTAGCGCAGGGATACTGTCCCTACTTGAAGGGTGGATGGATCCGCTAGGGGCGGATCACTACGACATCGTCAGTCACTTTCTAGAAGATGCAGACCCTCTAGAAGAAAGTGAGCACGCAGTGCTTAATGAAAATGTTAGCTATCACGTGGATCTACTGGAGTCTGCTGACTTAATCAGGAGAAACAGTCAGTCCGGTGATGAAACTATGTACTACGCCCTGACTTGGGCTGGTCATGACTATCTTGACGACAGCAATCGATAAAACTGCGTTTATTTCGGTTTTTTGACTTTTTAAGCCCAGCCGATGCGTTGGGCTCCTTTTTTCTTGTTGATCAGTTAGAGTTTGCCGCTGAAAATCCAACGTCAGCAAGGACGATCAATAATGACGCAAAATGTCGGTAGCACTAAGCACAATTTGTTGGACATGTATGCTTGTGTTCAGAAAAATGCTCCGCTTACTGTGGGTCAGTATCTGGACGATTTTTGCCCAGAGCGGCATAGCAATCCTCAGCATGCAGAGTATGCGGGGGTGTTGTTCGAAATGTTCCAGTCAGTTTCCAATGACGAATTATTTGACATGGTTCTACCCGTCACAGAGACTTCAGTAATACGGGGGTTCACTCCGACCGCCTTGGCTGGCATGAGTATTCTTCTGAAGATGGCTGAGCGCAAATTAATCTGACGAGGTCCACACGAGCATAGATTCAAGCTCGTCATTTACCAAACCTAGCCTTAGAGCTGGGCTTTTTTACGCCTCGAATTTACCTGTAGGAAGGCCTGGACGTCGATAGCTGGATAGTGCGACGTACGGAATCAACACCGGCAGCACGTGCGCCGTAAGTTTCAATTGGTAGCATTAGGATGCTTCACCCTCAGTTCCCCACCCCTGATTTTGAGTGGTGATGGTATTATGGTGGCCACCATTCAAATCAGCGTTTAGAGGGATCTTATGCAGTCGTTTTTGTCGAAGACTTTTGGCGGGCTGACAACCAGCTACTACATCCGTCAGTTTGTTTTTGGATCGCTATTTGCGATTATGATTTTGTCGCTCGCTGCGCATAGCCCGACCGGCCTGATGGCTAAGCCGGGGCTAATTTTTATGTCGATTGTCTGTACGCTGCTTTACCCCTATTCTCGATTTGTATACGAGAGTGTTGTGGGCTACGTGATGGGTGAAAATGTATTCTTCGTGAATGCCATCCTTATGCTCATGGTGAAAGGCTTCACGATGGCCATGTGCTGGTCGTTCGCGATTTTCATTGCCCCAGTTGGCCTCGCGTACCTCTACTGGCACAACAGCCGACAGATTTCTTGAGTTGCGTAAGTCCAGCCATCGCGCTGGGCTTTTTGTTGCGACATTGAAATCTTTGGGTAGGATTCACCTTCCACTACGATTGGAAGACGCAATGACTGAAGTAACCGTAAAACAATTAGATGCATCACAGACCTCTCTAGCCAAAGGATTGGTGCCGATCACGCCAGATTTTTGGGTTGTGTACCACGACGGAATTATCGTTTGCGTCTCGTCAAAGAGGAATGCTTTTGCTCTTAAGGCGTATATCGAGGAAAAAGCACTCCTTTGTAAGTTCCTCAACACAATCCAGCTAGATTACGTTGCTAGTCTTAAGGGGAAAAACCTAGCTAATTGCGCAAGTAAAGAATACAAAAAATGGCTTGAAGATCGGTGGGACACTCCACCACCACCAGGTGATAGCTCTCTTCACCCCTAGATTGAGCTCCGGGCATTACGCTCCTGCACTGATGCAGGGCTTTCATCCTTGGAAAATATTATTGCGGTAAGCCTGGACGTCGATAGCCGGATAGCCACGTCGATCGCGTACTCAATGCGGTACCCGCCGACATTGCCCTGATCATCTGAGCGTTGCAGCGCGGGCCAGGCCAAACGAATACGCACGGCGGAAAGCTGGGTGTTGGTGGTCGAGCGCACCCACGGCGTATCGCTGCGAAGCTCGATGTTCAGCGACGTCTCGTTCTCTACGGATGGAATGCCCGGGATATAGGTCTGATCCACCGAGCCCGGCCGCCAGTCCCACTTCACATTCGGGAAGTTGTAGTTGCCGCTGGCATCGCGGATCGGCGTGTTGTCCAGGTAGATATCGTAGTCCGTCGGGACGCTGTCGAACTCGCCCTCGCCCACAGCGATCAGCAGCTTGGCCAAGTTTGTCGAGCGAAGGCTGTCGCTGGCTTCAACCGGCGACTTCGGCTTGCTGCTGCCGCCCTTCTCGCCGTAGACCTCAATC
>NZ_QAIU01000656.1:0-1335 GCF_003061205.1 Pseudomonas sp. HMWF006 | reverse complement strand
GATCAAAGGCATGCCTGGCGTGGCGGATGCTGAATATGTCGGTCGTGATCAGGCGCTGGAAGAGTTTCAGCAACAGTCCGGCCTTGGCGAAGCCCTGCGCGAACTGCCGGAGAACCCGCTGCCCGGCGTGGTGCTGGTGACGCCGAACGAGGTCGACAAGCCGACCCTGGAAGCATTAAGACAAAAACTTTCCGAGCTGCCCAAGGTACAACAGGCGCAACTTGATCTAGTCTGGGTCGAGCGTCTGGCCGCGATCCTCAAGCTCGGCGACCGGTTTGTCTTCGGTCTGACGGTGCTGCTGGTTTCTGCATTACTTTTGGTGATAGGCAATACCATTCGTCTTCATATTGAAAACCGCCGAATCGAGATCGAAGTGATTAAACTCGTCGGCGGCACTGACAGCTATGTGCGACGTCCCTTCCTTTATATGGGCGCGTTGTATGGTTTCGGTGCCGGGCTGTTGTCCTGGGGCGTATTGGCGTTTGGCCTGAACTGGCTGAACGATGCGGTGGTTGGACTGGCCGGCTTGTACGGCAGTGATTTCGCGCTGGCCGGAGTGCCAGTTGCCGACGGTCTGTCGCTCTTGCTTGGCGCGGTGCTGTTGGGTTATATCGGTGCATGGATTGCAGTCGCGCGTCATCTCAGGGAGCTGGCGCCGAAGTAGAATCTTTTTTGCGCGTGATTGGCCTTGTGGTTTTTTGGGAACTTGTACCTGAGTTCCCGGTCAATTTTTCGCAGTGCTGAAAGGCACGAGTATGTAAGTCGGAGGTTTTTTCGCATGACCAATTCTTTGCAACCTGCGTATGCGCTGGTTCCGGGTGCGAACCTGGAAGCCTATGTACACACCGTCAACAGCATTCCATTGCTGACGCCGGAGCAGGAGCGTGAACTGGCCGAGAGTCTCTATTACGAGCAGGATTTGGGGGCGGCTCGGCAGATGGTGCTCGCCCACCTGCGATTTGTCGTACACATTGCCCGTAGCTATTCCGGCTACGGCCTGGCTCAGGCTGACCTGATCCAGGAAGGTAACGTCGGCCTGATGAAGGCCGTGAAGCGCTTCAACCCGGAGATGGGCGTGCGTCTGGTGTCGTTCGCCGTGCACTGGATCAAGGCGGAAATTCACGAATTCATTCTGCGCAACTGGCGCATTGTGAAAGTCGCGACCACCAAGGCCCAGCGCAAGCTGTTCTTCAACCTGCGCAGCCAGAAGAAACGCCTGGCGTGGCTGAACAACGAGGAAGTCCACCGTGTGGCGGAAAGCCTCGGCGTCGAGCCGCGGGAAGTGCGCGAGATGGAAAGTCGCCTGACCGGCCATGACATGGCCTTCGACCCGGC
>NZ_QAIU01000655.1:0-2513 GCF_003061205.1 Pseudomonas sp. HMWF006 | reverse complement strand
CGTCGCCCGCAGGTACAGGCTGAACTGAACAATATGGTGGGGATTCTCGACAGTCTGCCGCACACCAAATTGGCGACGGTGTTGCCCGGGCGTTCGCAGAAGGAGTACGACGACCAGGAACTGCTGTGGAAACCGCTGAGCGAACCACGGGTGCCGCTGAAGGTTGGGCTGGTGTGTCGCGACGTACAACGCCAACAGGCGTCACTGGCGCTGCTGCGGACATTGCTTGAGGAAGTGATGGAGCGTGAAGTGAAGTCGCCGCTGGATCCGATCGCCTGAACACTTTTCTTCAGACAAAAGAAAACCCCGCCGAAGCGGGGCTTTGCAGACTGTTTCCCTGACATCCATTTCACTCCGCCACCCTGGCAGAATCCTACGTGTCCGTGTTGTTGCTTTGCGCTTCCTGCGCGACGTCCATGAAATGTAGATTAGCTCTGGATCCAATCTACGCCTATGGGAGAACAGCAGCACGTCATGTAAGAGAATGCTTACATGACGTCATCGCATCAGAACTGCGCCGCATCCAGCAGGAACAGCGACTCGCTACCGGCCTTCACCGACGCGCTCAACGAGTGAATGCGCGGCAGCAGACGGGCGAAATAGAAACGCGCGGTACCTAGTTTGCTGGCATAGAAATCATCCTGCGCTTCCTTGCCCAGCGCGGCCTTGGCCATCAGTGCCCACATGTAGGCATAAGCCGTGTAACCGAACGCTTGCAAATATTCGACCGAAGCCGCGCCGATTTCGTTCGGATTGGTTTTCGCCCGGTCCAGCAGCCATGCGGTTAACTCGTCGAGGGTGTCGACGGCGTCGTTCAGCGGCTTGGTGAATTCGCCCAGGTCAGCGCTGGCAGTCGCGGTGAAATGACGGATCTCGTCAGCGAACAGCTTGTAGAACGCCCCGCCGCTACCCACGATCTTGCGCCCGACCAGGTCCAGCGCCTGAATGCCGTTGGTGCCTTCGTAGATCTGGGTGATGCGCACGTCACGCACCAGTTGTTCCTGGCCCCACTCGCGGATATAGCCGTGGCCGCCGAAAATCTGCTGGCCGTGGACAGTGGTTTCCAGGCCCAGGTCGGTCAGGAACGCCTTGGCCACCGGCGTCAGCAGCGCCACCAGATCTTCAGCGCGCTTACGCGTCGTCGCGTCCTCGCTGAACTTGGCAGTGTCGAGCTGCATCGCCACGTAGGTGGAGAACGCACGGCCGCCCTCGTTGGACGCCTTCATGGTCAGCAGCATGCGACGCACGTCCGGGTGGACGATGATCGGGTCGGCGACCTTGTCCTTGTTCTGCGCGCCGGTCGGTGAACGGCTTTGCAGGCGATCGCGGGCATATTCAATGGCGTTCTGGTACGAGCGCTCGCCGGTGGCCAGGCCCTGGATGCCGACGCCCAGACGCTCGTAGTTCATCATGGTGAACATCGCCGCCAGGCCTTTGTTCGGCTCGCCGACCAGATAACCGACAGCTTCATCGAAGTTCATCACGCAGGTCGCGGAGGCCTGGATGCCCATCTTGTGTTCGATCGAACCGCAGTTCGCCGGGTTGCGCGCGCCGAGGCTGCCATCGGCATTGACCATGAACTTAGGCACCAGGAACAGCGAAATGCCTTTCGGGCCGGCCGGGGCGTCCGGCAGCTTGGCCAGCACCAGGTGAATGATGTTTTCGGTCAGATCGTGCTCACCGCCGGTGATGAAGATCTTGGTGCCGCTGACCTTGTAGGAACCGTCGGCCTGAGGTTCGGCCTTGGTGCGGATGATGCCCAGGTCGGTGCCAGCGTGCGGCTCGGTCAGGCACATGGAACCGGCCCAGACGCCGGCGTACATATTCGGCAGGTACGCCGCTTTCAGCTCTTCGCTGGCGTGGGCGTTGATCGACAGGCAGGCGCCGGCCGTCAGCATCGGGTACAGACCGAAGGACAGACTGGCGGAGTTGACCATTTCTTCGACCTGGGCCGACACGGCTTTGGGCATACCCATGCCGCCGTAGGCCGGATCGCCACCCACGCCAACCCAACCGCCTTCGGCATAAGTCTGATAAGCCTGTGGGAAACCGGCCGGGGTGGTGACGGCGCCGTCCGCCCAGTGGCAGCCTTCTTCGTCGGCGGCACGGCTCAGAGGGGCGATGCTTTTGCTGGTGACCTTGCCGGCTTCTTCGAGGATGGCTTCAACAGTTTCGGCGTCAACGGTCTCGGCCAGTGCCGGCAGTTCGGCCCACAGTTTCGAGACCTCGAACACTTCATTGAGGACGAAGCGCATATCGCGCAGCGGCGCTTTGTAGTCAGCCATGGCAAACCTCGCAAGATCTAAACAGGTGATTCGTGGAATGATGTTTTCGTTGAGCTGGAGTGTACCCCAACAACTTTTGCGACACATAGGGTCAACCGGTGACTGTTTTGTTATTTTTAGTCACCAGTTTGAGCCGATACTCAAAGGACGCAAAAAACTGTGGCGAGGGCGCTTGCTCCCGCTAGGGTGCGAAGCCGCCCCCCGATCGGTTAGCACTGCGCACTCAAG
>NZ_QAIU01000085.1:0-16194 GCF_003061205.1 Pseudomonas sp. HMWF006 | reverse complement strand
GTGTCCACCATGTCTCCGAACACCTGTCCACCATGTGTCCGGTACATACAACCCAGAGGGAGAGGGGACTGAACCGAGGTGTTTGGTGGATGTACGTCGACGTGAAATACCGAGTCGAACTCATATCCTGAAAAGCCCAAAAATCGGCCCCCTCTCCCTCGGGAGAGGGCTGGGCGGGCGGCGTTCCGATGAGGGGCGAATCCACCACAAAACCAACGCCGAACACCCGCTCTTCACCACTCAATAGGCCGAGTGTCAGCTCGCCTGCTCTTGATCTTGATCTTGATCCACCGGCCCCGTCGGCAGGCTTCGTTCCGGGATTGATCCGGGGGTGGGAGCGCAGCGACCGTTCGACGAAGTCGAACACATCGAGAGGAGGTGCAGCGAAGCAAACCGGAGGCGATGCGCCCGGATCAATCCCGGAGCGAAGGAACCCCGAGCCTCAGCGAGCGGGCCGAACGTTGGGGCAAGCGTTTTTGGTTACTTTTTAGGCGTCTGTAAAAAGTGACCCGCCGTAAGGGCGGAACCGCCAGCCGCAGCACCCAAAGAAACGGATATTCACGCAGTCAGCCAGAGCATGGTCGCCTATAAGGGCGCCATCGCTGGCAAGCCAGCTCCCACAGTGGAATGAAGTCGCCCTCCAAATCGCAGGCAACAAAAAACCCGCAGACAATCACTCATCTGCGGGCTTCCTGTTTAAGCAGCAAGAAAGATCAGAAATCTTCCAGCCGCCACACCTCATAAGCCGGCGTCTCGTACGGATGACTGAGCTTCAACGCCGCCACAACAGCCACGATCAACTCATCCGCCACCACAAGCTCAACCTTCCATTCCTCAACCCGCTCAACCTGCCCCGCCTCGCCAACGAACGGCTGACTGCCGTCCAACGGTCGAAACTGGCCAGACCCAAGCACCTGCCACGCACAGTGGTCATAGTCACCGATCCGCCCACCACCGGCAGCGAACACAGCCCCTTTAACCACCTCGACATGACTGTCAGGAACAAAAAACGCCAGCTTGTACACAGGCCTTAGTTCACCCAGACGCGCGCGTTACGGAACATGCGCATCCAAGGAGCATCCTCGGTCCAGTCTTCCGAACGCCACGAGTTCTGCACCGCGCGGAACACACGCTCCGGGTGCGGCATCATGATCGTCACGCGACCGTCGCGGCTGGTGAGGCCGGTGATCCCGCGCGGCGAACCGTTCGGGTTGGCCGGGTAGGCTTCGGTGACCTTGCCGTGGTTGTCGACGAAACGCATCGCCACGCAACCCGACAGATCGGCTTCCAGCAATGCTTCTTCGCTGGAGAACTCGGCATGCCCTTCACCGTGAGCGATGGCGATCGGCATACGCGAGCCGGCCATGCCCTGCAGGAAGATCGAGTTCGATTCCTGAATCTGCACCATCGCTACACGCGCTTCGAACTGCTCGGAACGGTTACGCACGAAGTGCGGCCAGAACTCGCTGCCCGGAATCAGCTCGTGCAGGTTGGACATCATCTGGCAACCGTTGCACACGCCGAGGGTGAAGCTGTCGTTACGCTCGAAGAAGCCCTGGAACGCATCGCGGGCGCGGCTGTTGAACAGTGCCGACTTGGCCCAGCCCTCACCGGCGCCGAGCACGTCGCCGTAGGAGAAACCACCGCAAGCCACCAGACCTTTGAACTCGTTCAGGTCGACACGGCCAGCGAGAATGTCGCTCATGTGCACGTCGATCGCGTTGAAACCGGCACGATCGAACGCGGCGGCCATTTCCACCTGACCGTTGACGCCCTGCTCACGCAGCACGGCAACCTGTGGGCGGATGCCTTTCTTGATGTAAGGCGCGGCGATGTCCTGGTTGACGTCGTAGCTCAGCTTGACGCTCAGGCCCGGGTTGTCTTCTTCCAGCAGCACGTCGAACTCTTGCTCGGCGCAGTCGGCGTTGTCACGCAGACGCTGGATCTGGTAGCTGGTCTCGGCCCACTGACGTTGCAGCAGACGACGCTGGCCTTCGAACACAGTGTCACCGTTGAAGGTGATGTTGATCTGGCCATTGTTCATCGGCTGACCGATCACCGACACGCAGTCGCCCAGACCGGCCGCGCTGAATTGCGCGAGGATGTCTGGCGTTGCGTCCTGACGAACCTGGATCACGGCGCCCAGTTCTTCGTTGAACAGGATCGCAGCGATTTCTGCCGAGGACTCGGCAACGCTGTCGAGGTTCAGGCTCAGACCGCAGTGGCCGGCAAAGGCCATTTCCACCACGGAAGTCAGCAGACCACCGTCGGAACGGTCGTGGTAAGCCAGCAAGTGACCGTCGGCGTTGAGGCCCTGGATCACCGCGAAGAAGGCTTTCAGGTCTTCGGCGTCATCGACGTCCGGCGCGTGTTTGCCAAGCTTGCCGTGAACCTGCGCAAGGATCGAGGCGCCCATACGGTTCTGGCCGCGACCGAGGTCGATCAGGATCAGGTCGGTGGTGCCCTTGTCCATGCGCAGTTCCGGGGTCAGGGTCTGACGAATGTCAGCCACTGGCGCGAAACCGGTCACGATCAGCGACATCGGCGAGGTCACGGTTTTTTCTTCGCCGTTGTCGTTCCAGCGGGTGGCCATGGACATCGAGTCCTTGCCCACCGGGATGGTGATGCCCAGCTCAGGGCACAATTCCATACCGACCGCTTTCACGGTGTCGTACAGACGTGCGTCTTCGCCCGGGTGACCGGCAGCGGACATCCAGTTCGCCGACAATTTGATGTCGGAGATCTTGTTGATGCGCGAAGCGGCAATGTTGGTCAGGGTTTCGCCGATGGCCATGCGGCCCGAAGCCGGAGCGTCCAGCAGAGCCAGCGGAGTACGCTCGCCCATCGCCATCGCTTCACCGGTGTAGACGTCGAAGCTGGTGGCGGTGACCGCAACGTCGGCCACCGGAACCTGCCATGGGCCAACCATCTGGTCACGGGCCACGAGGCCGGTGATCGTGCGGTCGCCGATGGTGATCAGGAAGCTCTTGCTCGCCACGGCCGGGTGATGCAGAACGCGTTCGATGGACTCGCTGATGTCGAGGTTCGACGGATCGAAGTCATCGCCCAGTTCTGCTTCACGAACCACCGAACGGTGCATGCGCGGGGCTTTGCCCAGCAACACTTCCAGCGGCATGTCCACCGGGTTGTTGCCGAAGTGACTGTCGGTCACGCTCAGTTGCGGTTCGGCGGTGGCTTCACCGACTACTGCAAACGGGCAGCGCTCGCGTTCGCAGATCGCCTGGAAGCGCTCGAAGTCTTCCGGGCCGACCGCCAGAACGTAACGCTCCTGGGATTCGTTGGACCAGATTTCGTGCGGGGCCATGCCCGGCTCGTCGTTTGGAATGTTGCGCAGTTCGAAACGGCCACCGCGGTCGCCGTCGTTGACCAGTTCCGGGAAGGCGTTGGACAGACCGCCCGCACCCACGTCGTGGATGAAGCTGATCGGGTTCTTGTCGCCCAGCTGCCAGCAACGGTCGATGACTTCCTGGCAGCGACGCTCCATTTCAGGGTTTTCACGCTGTACGGAAGCGAAGTCCAGATCTGCCGAGCTGGTGCCAGTGGCCATGGAAGAAGCGGCGCCGCCACCCAGACCGATGAGCATCGCCGGGCCGCCGAGCACGATCAGCTTGGAGCCGACCACGATCTCGCCTTTCTTGACGTGTTCTTCGCGGATGTTGCCCATGCCGCCGGCCAACATGATCGGCTTGTGGTAACCGCGAACCTCGTCACCGTGCGGGGTGCTGATCGACTGTTCGAAGGTACGGAAGTAGCCGGTCAGGGCCGGACGGCCGAATTCGTTGTTGAACGCGGCGCCGCCGAGCGGGCCCTCGATCATGATGTCCAGTGCGGTAACGATGCGCTCCGGCTTGCCGTACGGCACTTCCCACGGCTGTTCGAAGCCCGGGATTTGCAAGTTCGATACGGTGAAACCGGTCAGGCCGGCCTTTGGCTTGGCGCCGCGACCGGTTGCACCTTCGTCGCGGATCTCGCCACCGGAACCGGTGGATGCGCCCGGGAACGGGGCAATCGCAGTCGGGTGGTTGTGGGTTTCAACCTTCATCAGGATGTGCACCGGCTCCTGCACCGCGCCGTACTGGCGGGTTTCCGGATCCGGGAAGAAGCGGCCAGCGACGTTGCCGACGATCACCGAAGCGTTGTCCTTATAAGCAGACAACACGCCTTCGTTGTGCATCTGATAAGTGTTCTTGATCATGCCGAACAGGCTTTTTTCCTGGCTCTCGCCGTCAATATCCCAACTGGCGTTGAAGATCTTGTGGCGGCAGTGCTCGGAGTTGGCCTGAGCGAACATCATCAGTTCGATGTCGTGCGGGTTGCGCTTGAGACCGTTGAAGGCGTTGACCAGATAGTCGATCTCGTCTTCGGCCAGGGCCAGGCCCAGCTCGGTGTTGGCCTTTTCCAGCGCGGCGCGGCCGCCACCAAGGATGTCGATCGCGGTCAGCGGCTTCGGTTCGGCGTGGCTGAACAGACCGGCGGCCTGTTCCAGATTGCCCAGGACAATCTGGGTCATGCGGTCATGCAGCACGTCGGCAATCTGCTGCGCTTCGGTGTCGCTGAACTGGCCGGCCACGTAGAACGCGATGCCGCGCTCCAGGCGCTGGATCTTGCTCAGGCCGCAGTTGCGGGCGATGTCGCTGGCCTTGCTCGACCATGGCGAGATGGTGCCGAAACGCGGCAACACCAGAAACAGACGGCCGGTCGGCTCTTGTACCGGAACGCTTGGACCGTACTTCAGAAGGCGCGCAAGCACCTGCTGTTCGTCGCCGGTCAGGACGCCGGTGACTTCGGCGAAGTGAGCGAATTCAGCATACAGGCCACTGACAGCTGGAACCTTCTGGCTCAGTTGCTCAAGGAGTTTGCTGTGGCGAAAGGCAGAAAGGGCAGGAGCGCCGCGCAGGATCAACATCTTCGGGACAGCCTCGGGAAGGGGTGTGCTTTGAGGCCGTGCATTCTAGCCTAAACCGCCCTCAACATCACCCGAAACGCTACGCACGGTTGCACTCGGGTATCAATCTGTGTTTCTGCCTTTGAAGTCAGATTTATCGGCTGGGCAACGCCGGCTTATTTTTACTGTAACAAAATGCCCTTGAGCCCCATTTCTGCGGGGTTTCGTCCGGTTTTGTGATCTCTAGCAGACAAGCCCTTCACTGTCGAGATATGGCGCCCGCAGCCGTTTGCGTATACTGCGCAGATGTTTTTCCCAACGGCTTTGCGTCCGCGGTACGCCAAATGGCTGATCGCAACCGGACTCTTCCTGATGCTCGGTGGTTGTGTTGATAAACCCAACACACTCGAGCGCGTAAAGGAGGATGGTGTGCTGCGGGTGATTACCCGTAACAGCCCCGCCACCTACTTTCAGGATCGCAGCGGTGAAACCGGCTTCGAATACGAGCTGGTGAAGCGCTTCGCCGACGATTTGGGGGTCGAGCTGAAGATCGAGACCGCCGACAACCTCGACGACTTGTTCGACCAGATCGGTAAACCGAACGGCCCGGTACTGGCAGCGGCCGGCCTGGTCAGCAGTGAAGATCGCAAGAAGCAGGTGCGGTTCTCCCACGCCTACCTCGAAGTCACCCCGCAGATCATTTATCGCAACGGCCAGTCGCGGCCTACCGATCCCGGCGATCTGGTCGGCAAGAAGATCATGGTGCTCAAAGGCAGCACCCACGCCGAACAACTGGCCGAACTGAAAAAGAAATTTCCCGGTATCGAGTACGAAGAATCCGACGCGGTGGAAGTGGTCGATCTGTTGCGCATGGTCGATGAAGGTCAGATCGACCTGACCCTAGTCGACTCCAATGAAGTGGCGATGAACCAGGTGTACTTCACCAACATCCGCGTGGCCTTCGACCTCGGCGACGCGCGCAGCCAGAGCTGGGCGGTGGCCGCCGGCGAAGACAACAGCCTGCTCAACGAGATCAACGCCTACCTCGACAAGGTGCAGAAGAACGGCACCTTGCAGCGCCTGAAAGACCGTTATTACGGCCACGTCGATGTCCTCGGCTACATGGGCGCCACCACGTTCGCCCAGCACTTGCAGCAGCGCCTGCCCAAGTACGAGCAACACTTCAAGAACTACGCGAAAAAAGAGAAAGTCGACTGGCGCCTGCTGGCGGCCATTGGTTATCAGGAATCGCTGTGGCAACCGGCCGTCACGTCCAAGACCGGTGTGCGCGGGTTGATGATGCTGACCCAGAACACGGCGCAGGCGATGGGCGTGTCCAACCGCCTAGATCCGAAGCAGAGCATCATGGGCGGCGCCAAGTACCTGGCGTATATGAAGGATCAGCTCGACGATTCGATCAAGGAACCGGACCGCACCTGGTTTGCACTGGCGGCGTACAACGTCGGCAGCGGTCACCTCGATGACGCACGCAAACTGACGGCCAAGGAAGGGTTGAACCCGGATAAATGGCTGGATGTGAAGAAGATCCTGCCGCGCCTGTCGCAGAAGCAGTGGTACAGCAAGACCCGCTACGGTTACGCCCGCGGTGGCGAGCCAGTGCATTTCGTGGCGAACATCCGTCGCTACTACGACATCCTCACCTGGGTGACCCAGCCGCAGCTTGAAGGCGATCAGGTGGCCGAGGGCAATCTGCACGTGCCGGGGATCGACAAATCCAAACCGGCTCAAGAGCCTGCCCCGCTTTAACCAACACCCCAAATCAATTGCAGGCGTGAGCCTGCTCGCGCCTACAGGGGTTTTGTGTGGTTGCTTAGTGCTTGGCGGCAGCCAGAATCAGCGCTTTCATCTCGGACACAGCGGACTTGAAGCCGACGAACAACGCATGTGCCACCAGCGCATGGCCGATGTTCAGTTCGTTGATACCCTTGATCGCTGCCACGGCTTCAACGTTGTGATAGTGCAGGCCATGCCCGGCGTTGACGATCAGGCCCTGCGCCAGACCAAACGCCACACCGTCCGCCACCCGCTTCAATTCTTCAGCGACCTCGGTCGGTGTTTCGGCATCGGCATAACGCCCGGTGTGCAGCTCGATTGCCGGTGCGCCAACGCGCTTCGACGCGGCAATCTGACGCTCGTCGGCATCAATGAACAGCGACACTTCGCTACCCATCTTCGACAGACGCTCAACCGCTGCCTTGATGCGTTCCTCCTGCCCCGCTACATCCAGACCGCCTTCGGTGGTCAGCTCCTGACGGGTTTCCGGCACCAGGCAAATATGCGCCGGGCGGATGCGCTCAGCGAACGCCATCATTTCTTCGGTGACACCCATTTCGAAGTTCATGCGGGTCTGCAGCACGTCCTTGAGCAGCAAGACATCGCGCTCCTGAATGTGCCGGCGGTCTTCGCGCAGGTGCACGGTGATGCCGTCGGCGCCCGCCTCTTCCGCGTCCAGTGCCGCCTTGACCGGGTCCGGGTAGCGCGTGCCACGGGCCTGACGCAGGGTGGCGACGTGGTCGATGTTCACGCCAAGAAGAATGCGATTGCTGGTGGTCACGGGTGCGCTCCTGAAATGAGAGATTCGGCGCACAGCATACGGGGTGATCAGGGCTTGCGAAACAGTTCGCGACTCACGAGCGGACGGCCGCCCAGATGCACCGCCAGTGCCTGACGCATCAAGCGCTTGGCGGCAGACAGTGCGCCGGGAGCGGACCAGTCGGCTTCGGCCATGGCCAGCAGCTCGGTACCGTTGAACAGGCCTGGCTGCAACAGAAAGACTCGCTCAAGACCGGCATCGACTTGCAGACGATAGAGACCGTCTGGCGCGACAGACTCGCCATGGATGTCGGTGTTCAGGGCAAAGCCGTAACCGAGATCGTCGAGCAACCGCCACTCGAAGGAGCGCAGCAACGGCTCCAGCGGTCGGCCCTCGGCCAGAGCCAACAAGGTCGCCGCGTAATGATCGAACACGCCAGGGTGCGGATCTTCAGCCGGCAGCAGACGGATCAGCAATTCGTTGAGATAGAGGCCGCTGAACAGCGCCTCGCCGACCATCCAGGTCGCATTGCCGGCACTTTCCATGCGCCCGACATTCTTCAGCTCACCCTTGCCACGAAACTCCACTTCCAGCGGCACGAACGGCCGCGCCAACGTCCCGGCCTTGCCCCGTGCACTGCGCAACACCGCCCGCAGCCGCCCTTGCGGCGTGAGGAAATCCACCAAGGCGCTGGTTTCGCGGTAGGCGCGAGAATGCAAGACATAGGCGGGTTGGACGGGAGGTGGTGTTGAGGACATGGAGTTCTCATTGATAAAAACGCGGCTTTATATTCACCCCAAAAACCAATGTGGGAGCGAGCTTGCTCGCGAATTCGGTGTGACAGTCAACATCAATGCTGAATGTTACATCCTCTTCGCGAGCAAGCTCGCTCCCACAGTGGGTATCGGTGTTCTCTGGATCGGTGATTACAGGTCGCCGTAACCCAGCGAACGCAGTGCACGCTCGTCGTCGGACCAGCCGCCCTTCACCTTGACCCACAGGTTGAGCATGATCTTGGAGTCGAACAGCAGCTCCATGTCCTTGCGCGCTTCGGTGCCGATGCGTTTGATGCGCTCGCCCTTGTCGCCAATGATGATCTTCTTCTGCCCGTCACGCTCAACGAGGATCAGCGCGTGAATGTGCAGGGTTTTGCCCTGCTGCTTGAACTCTTCGATCTCGACGGTGATCTGGTACGGCAGCTCGGCACCCATCTGGCGCATGATTTTCTCGCGCACCAGTTCGGCGGCAAGGAAACGGCTGCTGCGGTCGGTGATCTGGTCTTCCGGGAAGAAGTGATCGTTCTCCGGCAGATGATCGGCAATGACCTTTTCCAGCGCTTCGAGGTTATGCCCGTGCTGCGCGGAAATCGGGATGATCTGCGCGTTCGGCAGCTGTTCCTGCAACCACGACAGGTGCGGCATCAGCTCGGCCTTGTCTTCGATGCGGTCGGTCTTGTTCAGCGCAACGATCAGCGGGCCGGTCACGTACTGCACGCGCTCCAGGACCATCTGGTCTTCTTCGGTCCACTTGGTGCGGTCGACCACGAAGATCACCACGTCGACGTCTTTCAACGCCGCCGAAGCGGTCTTGTTCATGTAGCGGTTCAGGGCCTTTTCGCCCCCCTTGTGCATGCCGGGGGTGTCGACGTAGATCGCCTGCACGTCACCTTCGGTCTTGATTCCGAGCATGTTGTGACGGGTGGTCTGCGGCTTGCGCGAGGTGATCGCCAGCTTCTGGCCAAGGATGTGGTTCAGCAGCGTCGACTTGCCGACGTTGGGACGGCCGACGATGGCAACGTAGCCACAGCGAGTTGCGTTTGTATCAGTCATTGCCATTCTCCACGCCCAGGGCAATCAGTGCTGCGGCGGCCGCTACCTGTTCGGCAATGCGACGGCTTACACCCTGACCCCGGCTTTTTTCATTCAGTAAGACCACTTCGCATTCGACGAAGAAGGTTCGGCAGTGCGGTTCACCCTGGATATCCACCACTTCGTAGCGTGGCAGTTCGCAACCACGCGATTGCAGATGTTCCTGCAGTCGGGTCTTGGGATCCTTGTTGGTGTCGACCAGCGTCAGGCCTTCGAACTCGCCAGCCAGCCAGGCCAGAACGCGTTCGCGCGCCATTTCCATGCCGGCGTCGAGATAGATCGCACCGATCAAGGCTTCGAGGGCATCGGCCAGAATCGACTCGCGACGGAAGCCGCCGCTTTTCAACTCACCGGACCCCAGTCGCAAGTAATCGCCAAGGTCAAAACCGCGCGCCAGTACGGCCAGCGTCTCACCTTTCACCAGGCGTGCGCGCAAACGCGACAACTGGCCTTCGCGGGCCAGCGGGAAGCGATCGAACAGCGCCTCGCCGGCGACGAAATTGAGGATGGCATCGCCGAGGAATTCCAGGCGTTCGTTGTTACGCCCGGCAAAGCTGCGGTGCGTGAGGGCCAGGAGCATCAGCTCCTGATCCTTGAAGGTGTAACCGAGCTGGCGCTCGAGACGGCTTAGAGAAACGCTCACGGTTTACCCACGCTGAGTTCGTGGCTGGATTCCACCGCCATCGCCGGGGTACGGCGCAGGCCTGGGACAATTAACGCTGTGTTCAAAAATGACGTCCTGAATATCGTGGCTTCATGCCCTGGCGCCGATTTGTGTCGACTCCAGAAATGCATTCGGCGCTGTGGTCAACAGCGCCGTGATTGATTACTTGATCAGGCCAACCCGCGAGAAATTCGGCAGGTGGCTGAGTTTCGGTTCCGGCCAGCTCATCCAGACAGCGAAGGCTTTGCCGACGATATTCTGGTCGGGAACCATGCCCAGCAGATCCTTGGGAATGTTCGGATCATCCCAGTAACGACTGTCGTTCGAGTTGTCGCGGTTGTCGCCCATCATGAAGTAGTGCCCGGCCGGCACTGTCCACGAACGGTCCGGGGTCGCGCGGTAGCGGCTCATTTCCTTGCGGATCAAGTGCTCGGCGGCACCGAGTTTTTCCTTGTAGAGCTCTGCGCTGCCCAGCGTGCCCGGCTCGGAGCCGACCAATTGCTCGGCAATCGACTCGCCGTTGACGAGCAGACGCTTGTCAGCGGTGTAACGTACCGTGTCGCCCGGCAGGCCGACTACACGCTTGATGTAGTTGACGTTCGGGGCGCTCGGATAGCGGAACACCATGACATCGCCACGCTGTGGATCACCGACTTCGATGATTTTCTTGTCGATCACCGGCAGGCGGATCCCGTAAGAAAACTTGTTCACCAGAATGAAGTCGCCAACGTCCAGGGTAGGTTTCATCGAACCGGACGGGATCTGGAACGGTTCCACCAGGAACGAACGCAGCACCAGCACGATGAACAACACCGGGAAGAACGACTTGCCGTATTCAACCAGCAGCGGCTCTTTGTTCAGCTTTTCGACCACCACGGGTTCGGGCTGGCTGACACTGCCTTGATAAGAGGCAATGGCAGCACGCCGACGCGGCGCCAGGAACAGCAGATCGAGCAACGCCAACAGGCCGCAGACGAACACGGCGATGACCAGCAACAGCGGGAAATTTAGTGACATAGGACCTGACTATTCCAACCTGAGCACGGCAAGGAAGGCTTCTTGTGGAATTTCCACGTTGCCGACCTGCTTCATGCGTTTCTTACCGGCCTTTTGCTTCTCAAGCAGTTTCTTCTTACGGCTTACGTCACCGCCGTAGCATTTGGCCAATACGTTCTTTCTGAGCGCCTTGACGGTTGTCCGGGCGACGATCTGACCACCGATAGCGGCCTGGATCGCTACGTCGAACATCTGACGAGGAATCAGTTCTTTCATCTTCTCAGTCAACTGGCGACCTTTGAAGTGCGAGTTGTCACGGTGCACGATCAACGCCAGGGCATCGACCTTGTCACCGTTGATCAGCACGTCCAGTTTCACCAGATTAGCCGATTGGTAACGATCGAAATGGTAATCCAGCGAAGCATAGCCGCGGCTGGTGGATTTGAGACGGTCGAAGAAGTCCAGGACCACTTCGTTCATCGGCAGGTCGTAAGTGACCTGTACCTGATTGCCGAGGAACAGCATGTCGACTTGAACGCCGCGCTTCTCGATGCACAGGGTGATGACGTTGCCCAGGTGCTCCTGCGGCACGAGGATGTTGGCGCGCACGATCGGCTCGCGCATGTCCTCGATCGCCGAGACGTCTGGCAGCTTCGACGGGTTGTCGACGTAAATCGTTTCACCGGTTTTCAGCACCAGCTCGAAAATTACCGTCGGTGCCGTGGTGATCAGGTCCAGGTCGTATTCGCGCTCGAGGCGCTCCTGGATGATCTCCATGTGCAGCATGCCGAGGAAGCCGCAACGGAAACCGAAGCCCAGGGCGTCGGAGCTTTCCGGGGTGTATTGCAGCGACGAGTCGTTAAGGGTCAGCTTCTGCAGGGCTTCGCGGAAGTCCTCGAAGTCGTCGGAGCTGACCGGGAACAGACCGGCGTAAACCTGTGGCTGGATGCGCTTGAAGCCGGGCAGTACCGGGACATCCGGGGTCGAACTCAGGGTCAGGGTGTCACCGACCGGTGCACCGTGAATGTCCTTGATGCTGGCGATGATGAAGCCCACTTCGCCGGCCTTCAGGTCAGCGGTGGCGGTGTGTTTCGGGTTGAACACACCGACGCTGTCGACCAGGTGCACCTTACCGGTGGACTTGACGAGGATTTTGTCGCCCTTCTTCACGCGGCCATGCCGCACACGCACCAGGGAGACAACGCCCAGGTAGTTGTCAAACCAGGAGTCGATGATCAGCGCTTGCAGCGGATCTTCGATATTGCCGGTCGGCGCAGGAATGGTGGCGACCAGACGCTCGAGCACTTCGTCGACACCCAGGCCCGTCTTGGCGCTGCAGGTGACGGCGTCGGTGGCGTCAATGCCGATGATCTTTTCGATCTCGTCTTTGACGCGATCAGGCTCGGCCTGTGGCAGGTCGATCTTGTTCAGCACCGGCATGACCTCGAGGCCCTGCTCGATGGCGGTGTAGCAGTTGGCCACGGACTGGGCTTCAACGCCCTGACCCGCGTCGACCACCAGCAAGGCACCTTCACACGCCGCCAGGGAACGGCTGACTTCGTAGGTGAAGTCGACGTGGCCCGGGGTGTCAATGAAGTTCAGCTGGTAGGTAACGCCGTCTTTGGCTTTGTAATAGAGGGTAACGCTGTGGGCCTTGATGGTGATCCCGCGTTCGCGCTCCAGATCCATGGAATCCAGTACCTGGGCTTCCATTTCACGCTCGGCCAGGCCACCGCACATCTGGATGAAACGGTCAGCCAGCGTCGACTTGCCATGGTCAATGTGGGCGATGATGGAGAAATTGCGGATATGACTCAAATCACTCACGGATCAACACTCAAAAAGGCTGCAGGCTTGGCCCGCCGAAAAATAGCCGGGAATTGTACCTGATACACGACGCAAGCGTCACGTTCGCCTGTCACCCGGATTGCATACGAAAACGCCCCGATCTGTCGACCGAGGCGTTTTCAAAGTCAAGGCACTGACAACAACAGGGCCATCAACCGGCCCGTCGCAGCAGCCAGACACCCGCCAGCCCACACACGCCGGCCGGCACCAGCACCGCGAACAGCGGCGAGAAACCGAATACCAGGCTTGAAGGCCCCAGCAGATCCTGAACGATGCGGAAGGTAAACCCGACCAGCACGCCGGTGAAGACCCGCTGGCCCAGGGTCACGGAACGCAACGGGCCAAAGATGAAGGAAATCGCCATCAGCACCAGGGCGGCGGTGACCAGCGGCTGCAACACCTTGACCCAAAATGCCAGCCAGTAACGACCGTTGCTCAGGCCCTGCTCGGCCAGATAGTGGATGTACCCCCACAGACCGCTGATCGACAGCGATTCAGGCGCCATGACCACGGTGCTGAGCAATTGCGGGCTCAGGGCAACATTCCAGCGTTCGGTCGGCGCATTCAGGACTTCAGTGCTGCGCTCATGAAACACAGTGGTCGCGACATCGGAGAGTTCCCAGTAAGTGCCGTCGAACTCGGCCTTTTTGGCAAAGCTCGAACTCAGCAGATGACGCTCCTTGTCGAATTGATAACGGGTCACGCCATACAACAGGCCGTTGGGTTGCACGGCGTTGATGTGGATGAACTCGTCACCCTGACGGTGCCACATACCGTGCTTGGCGCTCTGCGCGTCGCCGCTGCCTTGGGCCAGCGAGCGGTTGGCCTGGGCCATGCTCTCGGTGGCCGGCGCAACGTATTCGCCGATCAGCACGCCCGCCAGCATCAGGACGAACATCGGTTTCATCACCGCCCAGACGATGCGCCCGATGGACACACCGGCCGCACGCATGACCGTCAGTTCGCTGCTGCTGGCCAGACTGCCGAGGCCGATCAGGCAGCCGATCAACGCCGCCATTGGCAGCATTTCGTAGAGACGGCGTGGCGCGGTCAGCAATACAAAGCTCAGGACATCGACCAGCGTGTAGGTTTCGCTGACATCGCCCATCTCGTCGATGAAGGCGAACAGCGTCGCCAGGCCCAGAATGATAGCCAGCACGGCGATGATCGCCACGAACACACTGCTGCCGATGTAGCGGTCGAGTTTAACCACGAGCCACCTCCAGCGCAGCGGAACGACGGCTGGCCAGCTTCAGGCGCAGAGGTTCCCAGTACAACAGGCCGAGGCCAATGACCAGGAAGATCGCGTGCACCCACCACAAGCCCAGGGCCGGCGGGAACTTGCCCTTTTCAAGGGCGCCGCGAGCGGCAATCAGGATGGTCAGGTAAGCCATATAAAGAAGAATCGCCGGCAGCAGCTTGAGGAAACGCCCTTGACGCGGGTTGACGCGCGACAGCGGCACCGCCATCAGGGTCACGATAAAGACCAGCAGTGGCAGGGACAGGCGCCATTGCAGCTCGGCCCTCGAACGAATGTCATCGCTGCCCATCAGAGTCGACGTCGCCATCGCATCGCGGTCTGTCACCTCTTCGCTGACTTCCGGTTTGGGCAACTGTACGCCGTAGGTTTCGTAGTGGATCGCCCGATAATCAGCCTGACCCGGGCTGCCGTCATAGCGATAGCCATTGTCGAGAATCAGGTAACGGGTGCCATCCGGACGCGCTTCCTGACGACCCTTCTCGGCCACCAGCACGGAAATGCCGCGATCCTTCTGATCGGCACCGAGGTTTTTCTGCGAGATGAACACACTGCCGAGGTTGACGCGATCGTCGCTCAGGGTTTCGGTGTAGGTCACCCGGGTACCATCGCGCAGGGCCTGGAAGCGACCCGGCTCGAGGGTATCGAATTCGGTCAGGGCGTCCTGCTTGTTCAGCAGCAACTGGAACTGGTTGGCGCCTTGCGGGGCCAGGCCCAGGCTCAGCCAGGCCACCACCAGCGCGACCAGCGTGGCCGGGAACAGGGTCATGCGAAACAGCTTCTGCTGGCTCATGCCGGTGGCCGAGAGCACGGTCATTTCGCTTTCCAGGTACAACCGACCGTAAGCCAGCAGGATCCCGAGGAACAGGCCCAGCGGCAGGATCAGCTGCAGGAAGCCCGGCAGGCGATAGCCCATGATCAGGAACAGCGAGCCCGGATCGAGCTGGCCGGCAGCGGCCTGGGACAGGTATTTGATGAAGCGACCGCTCATGATGATGACCAGCAGCACGGCACTCACGGCGCTGAGGGTCAACAGGACTTCGCGGGACAGATAACGGAAGACGATCAAACCAGACACTCCAGGGTTGTCAGGCTAAGGCGGCCAAACAAGCAAACACTTCGACCGGCCCGCAACGCAGAGCCGTCGAAAAAAGATGCGGCATTATCCTGTGATTGAGGGCGCCTGTCACTGCGCACACTCATCCGCACGCGTAATACGTTGAAGATCGTACAACCGAGGGTTGTCAGGCGCGGGGAGCGAGGTTCAAACTGCGGCCCTTGTCGCAGGCTTTGGCCTGCGCCTCTTCTATCTATAAGCAGGCGAGTGCGGACACCGTCGAACGCCTGCGTGTTGACCATTCATTCAGGGATCCGGACATGGAACTGGTTGTAAAAAGCGTTAGCCCAGAAACGTTGAAAACCGCCACCCTGGTGGTTGCCGTCGGCGAAGGCCGCAAACTCGGCACCGCCGCCAGACAGGTCGACGAGTTGAGCGGTGGCGCGATCAGCGCCGTACTCAAGCGTGGCGATCTGGCCGGCAAGGTCGGCCAGAGCCTGCTGCTGCACAGCCTGCCGAACCTGAAAGCCGAGCGTGTGCTGCTGGTCGGCGTGGGCAAGGATGAAGAACTCGGCGACCGTCCGTTCCGCAAAATCGTAGCCGGCATCCTCAACACCCTCAAAGGCCTGGGCGGCAGCGATGCCGTGCTGGCGCTGGATGAAGTCATCGTGAAAAACCGCGACAGCTACGGCAAGACCCGTCTGCTGGCGGAAACCCTGGTGGACGGCAAATACACCTTCGACCAGTTCAAGAGCCAGAAAGCCGAACCGCGCGCCCTGAAGAAAATCACCCTGCTGACCATCAAGGCTGCTCAAGCCGAAGTGCAACGCGCCGTGAATCACGCCACCGCGATCGCCAACGGCATGGCCTTCACCCGTGATCTGGGTAACCTGCCACCGAACATCTGCCACCCGACGTTCCTCGGCGAACAAGCCAAGAACCTCGGCAAGGAATTCAAGGATCTGAAAGTCGAAGTCCTCGACGAGAAGAAGATCAAATCCCTGGGCATGGGCTCGTTCTACGCCGTCGGCCAGGGCAGCGCC
>NZ_QAIU01000654.1:39349-40721 GCF_003061205.1 Pseudomonas sp. HMWF006 | reverse complement strand
GAGCATCATGCTCCAGGTAATCGTGTCGCTTGGCGCGTGACGCATGGAAGCTCCCCGTTCGGCCTTTGGCGCTGGCCGGTATTTTTATTGTCGGGCAATCGCTTGCTCTGACCGCCGCATTCGAACGAGGGTCGAGGCTGAAAATACGTCAGCGCTTCTCGGGCTGTACACGCGGTTTTTGCAATGTTTTGTATCCGCAACCGCGAAAGAGACGGCCGTGATCCTGGTACACCCGATTGGTTCCATTGGATCGTGCAAGATCCCGCAAAATGCAGGATGCACGATGGCCATTCATGCAGATTGCACGACGCCAGGAAATTTTATTATTTATAAACTACTGATTTATAAAGGATTTTATTTTTATAAATACTGGCACAATCACTGCAACCTCGTCTGCATGCTTGCCATTCAAGTGCATACGGAGCTGAAAGACATGAGCCTGATCCAAGAAAAATTTTCCTCGCTGTTCTCCAACTTCGAAGTCGCCACCGCGCCACGTCCCGATGGCGGGATTCTGCTGACCCTGCGCAGCAACGACGGCAAAGTGTTCAAACGCGCACTCACCTATCAGCAAATGCATAACGCCGACCAACTGTCTTGGGCCATCAGTGCCATTCGCCGCGATCTGGCGGAACAGGCCAGCGAACTGCCGCAAATTGCCATGCTGCAGAGCCAGCAGCGTTTCGCCCTGCCGACGTATCACTCGCTGTAAACATTCAAACGCATTAAACAAAACAGGCCGGGCAGCTTTCACTGCCCGGCCTGTTTTTGTGCTCGATGCAAAAAACCTGTGGGAGCGCTGCGTGCTCAGAAGGCTTCCGGTTCGATGCCGGTGAAGCTGTCGACTGAGACGTGTCCTTCCAGCTCCCCTCCCTCGCGGGCCAGGCCGCAGGTCTGCAAACCGGCCGCTTGAGCAGCGTCGAGCTCCTGGACGATGTCAGACAGGAACAGAATCTCCCCCGGTTCAACGCCAATCGCCTGTTGAATATTCGTGTAGGACTGCGCCTCGCGCTTGGGCCCCGAGGTGGTGTCGAAGTAGCCACTGAACAGCGGCGTGAGGTCGCCCGCCTCCGAGCAGCCGAAAATCAGTTTCTGCGCCTGGACCGAGCCGGACGAATACACGAACAGTTGATAGCCCGCCGCGTGCCATCGTTGAAGTGCTTCAACGGCATCCGGGTAAACGTGGCCCTTCAACTGCCCGGCCTGATAACCCTGCGCCCAGACCATGCCCTGCAACGCTTTGAGTGGCGTGGCCTTGCGGTCTTCGGCGATCCAGCTCAAGAGAATTTCAATCACCCGTTCAACATCGGCCTGTGGCTCGTTGCTGTCACGGCGCACGGCGGCGATCTGCTCGGCGACATCGGCACGCCCG
>NZ_QAIU01000654.1:34267-39339 GCF_003061205.1 Pseudomonas sp. HMWF006 | reverse complement strand
GCGTTCTGCCGCACAAAGTCCGGCAGGTGCCGGGCCGCGTACGGAAACAGCACGTCGAACACAAAACTCACCGCACTGGTGGTGCCTTCGATGTCGGTAAGGATGGCTTTGATCGACATCGGTTCAATCCTCCAGGCGCGGGAAGCGCCCGGCGATGTCTTCACCAGTGAAATTCGCTACCCAGCCTTCCGGGTTGTTGAACAGGCGAATCGCCACGAAATGCGGGTGCTCGCCCATGTCGAACCAATGTCGGGTACCCGCCGGCACCGAGATCAGATCGTTCTTTTCGCACAGGACGGCGTAGACGTAATCGTCGATGTGCAACGTAAACAGTCCACGGCCAGCGACGAAAAAGCGCACTTCGTCTTCGCCGTGGCGATGTTCTTCAAGGAACCTGGCGCGCAGTTCGGCTTTTTGCGGGTGATCGCTGGTGAGGCTGATCACGTCGACGGTGATGTAACCGCGCTCGGTCATCAGTTTGTCGATCTGCTCCCGATAGGCGCTGATCACTTCTTCCTCGGTCGCCCCCGGCTGGATCTTCGCCGCCGCTTGCCAGCGGTCGAAACGCACGCCCTGCTCGGCGAGCGTCGAGGCGATGTCTTCGAAATGGGTCAGCACCTTGTTCGGAAGGTCAGGGCTGGAAACGTGATAGACGGACAGGCTGCTCATGGGCAATTCCTCGGTATCGGCCTTGCCGTCCGGTTCTTGCAGACCGGTCGGGCAGTGCATTTCATCAGGCGAAGGGCTGCTTCTGGTGAAGTCAGCCTTGGCGGTTCATGACGCTGCGGGTTTTCAACTCGCATTCAAACAGGAATTCAAAGGCCTCGATCTGCCGCAGCGCGTCGCTCATCTGCGCGCCCCAGGTGTAGAGGCCGTGGCCGCGAATCAGGTAACCGACGCAATCGGGATGGGCATCGAGCCAAGGCTGCACCTTGGCGGCGAGGCGCGCAATGTCCTGATCGTTGTCGAAAATCGGCACGCGCAGCCGGGATTCGTGGGTCGAAATGCCGCTGAAGGCTTTTTGCAGTTCGTAGTCTTCGAACTCGATGAAGTCTTGCGGCGTCAGGCGCGACAGCACGGTGGCGTTCACCGAGTGGGTGTGCAATACGGCGCCGATCTCCGCGCGCCAGCTGTAGAGCTGGGTGTGCAGCAAGGTTTCAGCGGACGGCTGTTTGCCCGGTTCCAGACTGTTGCCGGACAGATCGGTGGCCAGCACGTCGTCCAGCCCCAACTGGCCCTTGTGCTTGCCGGATACGGTCAGCAAGGCTTCGCTCGGCGACAGGCGCGTCGAATAATTGCTGCTGGTGGCTGGCGACCAGCCGCGACCATAAAGAAAACGCCCGGCATCGACGATTTGCCGGGCGAGCTGTTCACGCGTAAGGCTCATGGCCTGTCCTCTTGCATTCGTATGGCAATGATAACGGCAGCAGCGAGCGCCGCGAGGCTGGCGATACTAAAGGTTAATGTCGCGCCGAGGACGTTCCAGCTGTAGCCGGAATACAACGCCCCCATTGCACCGCCGGTGCCGGCCAGCGCTGCATACAGCGCCTGGCCCTGCCCTTGCTGGCGCGCACCGAAGCTACGTTGCACGAACGCGATGGCAGCCGCATGAAAGCTGCCGAAGGTCGCCGCGTGCAACACCTGCGCGAACAACAGCACCCAGAGGAATTCGGCGAACGAACCCAGCAGCAACCAGCGCAGCGCCGCCAGCAGAAAACTCGCCATCAGCACCCGGCGCAGGGAAAACCGCGTGAGAATCCGGCTCATGAACATGAACATCAGCACTTCGGCGACCACGCCCACGGCCCAGAGCATGCCGATCACGCCACGGCTGTAACCGAGCCGTTCAAGGTGCAGGGTCAGAAAGGTGTAATAAGGCCCATGGCTCAACTGCATCAGCGCGACGCAGCCGTAGAACGCCAGCACGCCAGGATTGCGCAGTTGCTTGAGGAAGCCTTCCCCGCTCGGGCGATTGCCTTGCGGCGGTTGCGCGTTAGGCACCCACAGGCTGCTGAGGACGATGCCGGCCATGATCAGCACCAGCGCCGCCGGGTAGATGTCGAGGCTCAGCCACTCGAACAAGCGCCCCAGCGCGACCACGGTGATGATGAAACCGATTGAACCCCACAGACGAATCTGGCTGTAGCGAGACGTCTGCCCCTGCAAGTGCGCGAGGGTGATGACTTCGAATTGTGGCAACACCGCGTGCCAGAAGAACGCATGCAGCGCCATGACCATCGCCAGCCAGGCGTAGGTCTTGCTGACGAAGATCAGCGAAAACGTCAACAGCGTGCACACCGCGCCGAAGCGCACGATGGCCAGGCGTTTGCCGGTGTAATCGCCGAGCCAGCCCCAGATGTTCGGCGCCACGCAGCGCATCAGCATCGGGATGGCGACCAGTTCGCCGATACGTGCAGCGCTGAAACCGAGATGATCGAAGTACAGCGCCAGGAACGGCGCTGTCGAACCGAGCAAGGCGAAATAGAACAGATAGAAACTGGACAGCCGCCAGTACGGGAGCGCCGCCACGCCGGTTATGCCGCAGCGGCTTTGAGATCACCCATCAAAGCTGACCCAGCACCGGGGTGCTCACGCGCACATCGGCGTTCTGCCCACGGTGGCGCAGCAAGTGGTCCATCAGCACGATGGCCATCATGGCTTCGGCAATCGGCGTGGCGCGGATACCGACGCACGGGTCGTGACGGCCCTTGGTGATCACGTCCACCGGGTTGCCGTGGATGTCGATCGAACGGCCCGGAGTGGTGATGCTCGAGGTCGGCTTTAACGCCAGATGCGCGACGATCGGCTGACCCGAGGAGATGCCGCCGAGGATGCCGCCAGCGTTATTGCTGAGGAAACCTTCCGGGGTCAGCTCATCGCGGTGCTCGGTGCCGCGCTGGGCGACACAGGCGAAACCGGCGCCGATTTCCACGCCCTTGACCGCGTTGATGCTCATCAGCGCGTGAGCCAGTTCGGCGTCGAGGCGGTCGAAAATCGGCTCGCCGAGGCCCGGCATCACGCCTTCGGCGACCACGGTGATCTTCGCCCCCACCGAGTCCTGATCGCGGCGCAACTGGTCCATGTAGGCTTCCAGCTCTGGCACCTTGTCCGGATCCGGGCTGAAGAACGCATTCTCTTCCACCGAATCCCAGGTCTTGAACGGGATTTCGATCGGGCCGAGCTGGCTCATGTAGCCGCGAATGACGATGCCCTGGGTGGCCAGAAACTTCTTCGCGATCGCACCCGCTGCCACGCGCATCGCAGTTTCGCGCGCCGAGCTGCGGCCCCCGCCACGGTAGTCGCGTTCGCCGTACTTGTGGTGGTAGGTGTAGTCAGCGTGAGCCGGGCGGAACAGATCCTTGATCGCCGAGTAGTCCTTGGACTTCTGGTCGGTGTTACGGATCAGCAGGCCGATCGAGCAACCGGTGGTGCGCCCTTCGAACACGCCGGAAAGGATTTCGACTTCGTCGGCTTCCTGACGCTGGGTGGTGTGGCGGCTGGTGCCAGGCTTGCGACGATCGAGGTCGCGCTGCAGGTCTTCCAGCGAAATCTCCAGGCCCGGCGGGCAGCCGTCGACAATGGCGACCAACGCCGGACCATGGCTTTCGCCCGCGGTGGTGACAGTGAACAACTTGCCGTAGGTATTGCCGGACATGCAGGACGCTCCGTGAAATCAAACCCAAATTCGTGATGCGCGCCAGTATACGCAGGCTAACCGAGTAGTTCATCCTCGAACCTTAGTGGTGCTGGCGAGTCCAACCGGCACCTTGGCGAATGATGGCGTGATGATGCTGCGAGTTTTGATCTTGAGTCTTACCCTGATTACGGGCTTTGCCCACGCGACGGTCCTACAGCGCCCGGTAACTTTGGATACAGGCACAGGCGAGCTTTTCGGTTCGCTGCTGCTGCCAAAGTCCGACACGCCAGTGCCGGTTGTCCTGATTATTTCTGGCTCGGGTCCTACGGATCGTGACGGAAACAACCCCGATGGCGGACGCAACGACAGTCTCAAGCGACTGGCGTGGGTGCTGGCCAAACACAACATTGCCAGCGTGCGTTACGACAAGCGTGGCGTGGCCGCCAGCCTGGCGGCCACGCCGGATGAGCGCAATCTGTCGGTTGAGGCCTACGTCAACGATGCCGTGGCCTGGAGCCAGAAGCTGAAAAGCGATCCGCGTTTTGGTCCGCTGATTCTGCTCGGTCACAGTGAAGGCGCCCTCATCGCCACCCTCGCCGCCCCGCGCGCCGACGCAGCTGCGCTGATTTCCCTGTCCGGCAGCGCCCGGCCGGTCGATCAGGTGATCCGCGAGCAGTTGGCCCGCAGCCTGCCGCCTCCGCTGATGCTGCGCAGCAATGAACTGCTCGACAGCCTCAAGGCCGGCCACACGGATACCAACGTGCCGGCGCCGCTGCAGCCGATTTTTCGGCCAAGCGTGCAGCCGTACCTGATTTCGCTGTTCCGGCAGGACCCGGCCAAGGCTTTTGCGCAACTGAAGATGCCGGCACTGATCGTTCAGGGCAGCAACGACATGCAGGTCGGCGTGGGCGATGCCCAGGCGTTGAAAGTCGCCAAACCCGACGCCGAGTTGGCGGTGATCGACGGCATGAACCACGTGATGCGCATCGTCCCGGCGGATGTGAAGCGGCAATTGGCCTCCTACAAGGATCCGAATTTGCCACTGGCGGCGGAGCTGGGCGGCAAACTGATCGAATTTATTGACGGACTTCGCACCCGTTAAGGGCTTTTTGCCCTCTAGTCCTGCAAAAAACGGCCGATAAGCCTTTGTCGCCAGCGTACTGGCTGGCGACAAGCAGCGCTTGGACAGGATCTCGCCGTTATGACTGATACCCCGACTTCACCCGACACCACCGCTGAAAAAGACACACCGCCAGCGGTTGAGCTGCCATGGGCGGACGTCAGCGTCGAGCACCACAAGATGCTCCGCCTGGCCCCGCTGCAGACTGACCGGCACACCGGCGGCCGGCCGTTGCGCTTTGTCGAATTCGGTTACGCCGAGCGCAACAGCAAAGAACACAGCCTGATGCGCATGGCAATCAAACTGCCAAGCCAG